>ONAL01000004.1:0-83020 GCA_900315785.1 uncultured Eubacteriales bacterium | reverse complement strand
ACCCCTGAAATTTTTATTTATTACCCCTGAGCAAAAAACTTGGGCAAAGCTCCAAAACATTAAGGTCGGGAACTGAGCTTCCGTTATCCGGAAAACTCCTGTTCCCGACCTGTTTGTATAGACTATCATTGTTAACAGATTATATTAGTACATATATGAACGAGCCCTCGCTGCACCATTTGGTGGAAAAAGAGCCGCCTTGCTTGGTTATCGCGCAGGTTTGTCATTCTTGTTGGCTGATATCAATTATTTATACGTTCGGGACACGAAAGGTATCGGGAGACGAAAGGCTTCTCCCCGACCGAAATTCTCCATCCGCCCGAGCCGCCCCGCGAAACTTTTTCATTATTCTCTATGTATGTTCCAAAAAACTGATGCAACTGATGCAAAAGTCCCGAAACCCTGATGCAAAAGTCCCGAAACCCGCATAAACACTGGGCTTAGGGGTGCATCAGTTTGCAAAATAAAACTGATGCATTTGCAAATTTACTGATGCAGTGCATCAGTTTGAAGCCGCAAAAAAGCTGCCGCGTTATTTTGCGGCAGCCTCTTCTTTTATGCTTCTATGATTTTAATCTCACATTTGAGCGTTACGCCGTCAACCGTCGCGGTGATGTACGCGGTGCCCGGCTTGAGACCTCTGTACGCTCCCGACTTGCTGACGCGGACGAGGCTCGGGTTCGAGCTCTTCCACGTAACCGTCGCGCCTGTGGACTGGCGAACTCTCAGCTTCTTGACCTGGTCAACTCTGACCGCCTTATAGGTCGCGTTGAGAATCGGGTCATAGCCCTTGACGTGACACTGAACGGTAACGCCGTTACGGGCAGCCGTGATATCGGCTTCGCCGTAGCCTGTCGCGGTAACAACGCCGTCTGCGCTTACCTTAGCGACGTTTTCGTCTGTGCTCTTCCACTCGATTGCGCCCGAGCCGCCCGTGACGGTCAGTCGCTTTTTCTTGCCCTTGACGAGGTCAAGCTCGCTGCAGTTGAGCACAGGGTTCTTGACGTTGACCTTGAAGTTCAGCGAGGTTTCGCCGATTGTCGCGGTGAGCGTCGTTGTGCCCTGCTTCAGTCCTCTGACCTTTCCGCTCGAATTAATTACGCGCGCTACGGTCTTGTCCTGAGATGTATATGTAATCGGCTCTGTCGCGTCGATTACGTTGAGGTTGAATTCCTCACGGATGAATATCGACTTTTCCTTCTCGTCGAAGTAAGGTCTGACGAGGTAGGTCTTGCCGTTTATGATACCGTTAAGGTATGTGCACTTGTTGAGGATTACCCAGCCTTCCTTGTCGTTGAAGGTCGTCTTGCCGTAGGTGTAGGTGTCGGAGTAGTAGACCTCGCTGACTTTGAGCTTGGTGCCTCTGGGTATCTTTACAATGCTCTTTGTACCGAGCTTGTCGTTCTTGAGATAGGTGTTGCGCGCCGTCTCGAAATTCTCGTAGATTCTCGGATAGAGCGTAACCTTGAAGTTACAGTGGAGCTTGACGTCGCCGACTGTCGCCGTGATAATAACGTCGCCCTTCTTGATACCTGTAACAACGCCCTTGGAGTTAACCTTCGCAATACTCGTATCGGACGATGACCACGTGGGCGTAAGCTTGGTGTGGTTTACTGAAAGCTGGTACTTGTCGCCGATACAGGTGTTGGCGCTCTTTGCGCTGAGGACAGGGTTCTTGACCTTGATTGTCGCCTGATTCGAGCCCGTCTGGGTTGTGATTGTAACCGTAACCGTTCCCGCCTTGAGGGCTGTGAAAAGTCCGAACGCGCTGACCTTTGCCTTGGTGTTATCCGAAACCGTATACTTGGCGCCGAGAGCGTTCGTCGGCGTGAACCTGAACGTCTCGCCGATATAAAGCGAATTGGTCTTTGGCGATATCTCAGGCGGCAGCTGATAATAAGCTCCGTTCACGTTGCCGTAAATGTAATCGCAGTAGTTGAGCGCTACCCAACCTGTTTTTCCCGAATATGAAACGTGACCCCAGAGATAATCGTCGGTTACCTTGAAGTTCTTGACCTTCAGCGAAGTACCGAAGGGAAGCGAGGTTACGAGCGTTCCCGTGGCGGACGCTGTTTTTCTCATATTGAGGCTGTCGGTCGACACCTGCCAGACCTCGTATGTAGTGGGCTCGTTCTCGAGCTTTGACGAATATGTGGGTGTTCCGTAACCGATAACGTACGCGCTGTCGATTCTTCTGGCTTCGTTGTGGGTGAACTCGCAGACCGCGGAATTGGTGGAGTTGCCCTCGATAGCGTTGATATACACGCCGTTGAGACCTGCTACCAGTCCGACGTGAGTCGAAAGCGAGGTGCTTCCGTAGTCACGATAGAAGATAACGTCACCCTTTTTCGGTGTGTAGCTGCCTCCGTAATACTTACTGTCGTGCCACTGATTGACGTTCTTGAACCAGTTGATACCGATACTGCATGCCGCGAATTTTGGGATTACGGAGTTCGGAATTCCCGCCTGATTCGCGCACCAGCTGACAAACATCGCACACCACGGCTGATTAACAAATGTGGGCGTGTACCAGTAGCCGTACTTTGTGCCGTAATAATTTTCGGTGTAGCCAATCTGAGTTCGGGCAACGCCGATGATATCGTTCGCGCCGACTCCCGAATTCTTATAGGTATTTGGGTATCCCGTAGGATATGAAGCCGCCTTGACCGTACCTGAGCCGAGGGATAGACAGGCAAACGCCGAAATAACAAGCGTTATTATCAGTGCTAATGCGGTAGTCCGTTTGCAAATTTTACTCATAGAATCATCTCTCAATCTTGGTTTTTTCAATCTTAACTTCCAAATCTTCTGCCAAATCCCGCATAATTTGACATTTTAATTATTGTACCACATTTCGCAATAACGGTCAACCTCAGCTTGGGTGGAAAATATATCCTCGTAATCCGAAAATATAGAAAAAAAGGACAGCCGAGCCGTCCTTTTGTGAATATTATTTACAGTTCTTCGATTCTATTAACCAGATAAAGCTGGATTTTCGTTACATCTCGGATAGTTACGCTGCCGTCCGCGTAAACGTAGGCTCGGACAAGCTGCTCGTCGGAGAGCCCCGCAAGGTCGAGAGTATAGAGCTGAACAAGCGTCGCGTCGTTGATATCGACCTTTCCGTCAAAGTTGACGTCGCCCATAGTCGGCTTAACCTCGGCAGAGCACGAAAAGTTCTTTTCGAGCTTTCCGAACCTGACAAGGCTTACGTCGCCGTTCGGGTCAATCTGCTCCTTGCCGTCAGATAAAACGGTGTTGTTTGCGGTGAGGGTATCAAAATCCAAGGTGAGGTCGGAGCTTTCAAAAACCTTGACGGTGTATCGGATGAGCACATCCTCGTCGGCGAAATCAAAGAAGGAGCCGCCTGCGGAAATCTGGGTTGCGACGTTGTTGCGCGCCTTCTGCCACTCGTCGGAAATATTTGTCATACCGCCGAAAATCCGTTTTCCGTAACGGTAAGCCCTGACCTCGAGCTTGTCGCTGTCAAAGCCGAGCGTGAAGCCCGCGTCGACAGTTTTCAAATCCGAACGGAGTTTAAAAACGATATCTACGGTCGCGCCCTTTTCGGGAACGGTATAGGTGAACGGCTCAAAAACCGACTGAGCCGACTTGACCGTGAGCACGGATACATCGTCAGCCGAAGCGCCGATTACGCCTGCGGAAGCGACAATCAAAACAGCGAGCAGAGCCGAAACAGCTCTCCTGAAGGATTTCATATCAAGCCTCAAAGAACGGTTCAACGCCGTCGCAGGCATTGCGCGCGAACTTGACCGCAAAGGGCATCATCGAGAGCTCGTAGCCGTTGAGGTGAGGTGAAGCGGCGATGGAAACGCCCTTGAAAATCTCCTCCATCTTGTCGCCCTCAAAGTCCACGATAACGAGGTAGCTGGGCTTCTCGTCATTTTCGCGCCTGAAGGTTCTGAGGAACGCGCGGCTTACGTCGTCGCGCTCGTTGAAGAAGTTAATCATAGCCGCCATCATATCGATGGGGTACTCGTCGGGATCGGGATCGCCGAGCTCGATTTTCTCGTCGCTCTTGATTTCTTTCTTGGTGAGACCGCCCTCGGCGCGCTCGTCCTTCTGCTTTTTGAGGTTCATAACCATAGGCGTCGGGAAGGCTACGGACTTGCCGAAGGGGTTGATAACGAAGCCCTTGACGTCGCAGTCGGGAGCAGAAAGCACCTGAGCAAAGCTGTCAAAGGTCATAATAACATTCTGCTTGCCCTCAGCGCCTGCCCACTTGTCCTTCTCCCCTTCGTCGGTGAAGGCAGGGAAAAACTTCTCCTTGTTGCCGTTCTCGATGAGCTGGAACTGAATCTGAGTTTCCTGCTGCATAACGGTTGCGCCGTTGTTGTCGGTCTTTGCAACGTTTCTCGGCTGAGAAACATTTGCGGGAGTGATGAACTGAGCCGCCATTACGCAGTCAATCATATGATTGACGGTGTCGGGGGTGTTGTTCGCCTGCATATCCTCAATCGCCTCTAAAAGGGCGGGGTTTGTGATTTTCTTTTCTTCCATCTTATTACATCCTTTTGTCTATATTATCTATCCTGTCGGACTGAAAGTATACGTAGCTCTGGTCGCAGATGAGCTTGCTGCCGTCATAGTCGACGACAAAGACCTTTCCGCTGTCACGGCTCTCGCCTGCGACGACCTTTATCGGGCTTCGTCTGAATTCTTCCTCATCGACGGCGTACTCCAGAGAGAACCTGTCGGCGGTGAGAACCTCGCTCGAATAACCGATAAACGGGCTGAGCTCGTCCGAGGTTATGAGGTAAAACTGCTTTTTGAGAAGCTTGATACCGATATCTACGTTTTTGAGCGACCTTATTACTCTCGGCGCGTCGTTCAAGAACATTCCCGTCTTGTAATATCCGACGGAAACCGTGAGGTCGGAAACGACCGCGACAGGGAGCATAAGTCCGTTTGAGCCCGAAAGTCCGCTGTTGATATCCACGCTCACGACATAGGCGCCAGAGCGGTTAATCTGCTCAATCAAGCCTATCATATCCTCACGCAGAGTGCCCGAAAAGCCTGTGCCGAGGATACAGTCGACGATGATATCGTACTCGCTGAAATCGGTAAATTCGTCGCATAACAAATCGCCGACGCCCTTTTTTACACACTGTCTGTAGTAATAAAGTCCGTCGTCGGAGAATTTTTCGCTCGTTCTGAGCACGACGGGCGAAAAGCCCTTATCGGCGAGAATTTCGCCGAGAGCGTAGCCGTCGCCGCCGTTGTTTCCGCTGCCGCACACAATCGCGATTCTGCCGTACCAGCTGACGCTGTCGCAGACGCCCTGAGCGGCGCGGCGCATAAGCTCGCGGGAGCTGACCGATGTGTTAATGGTGAACTCGTCGCTCTCGCGCATATTTTTAACAGTGATTACATTTTCCATAAAATTACTTTTTTATCCTGAGAATCCGAGCGATTTTCCCGAACACGCCCTTGAAAAACCAGCCAATCTCGCAGAACGCGCGTCGGATTTTCAGAATCCTTCTGCGGCGTTTCAGAGATTTGCACCAGAAGCGGACGTATCTGAGATAACGCTTGCCGTCTGTTTTGTACTCCTTTTTGCCCTTGTACCAGCTGTCGAGCCGTCCGATTACCATATCGGGAGTTATGCCGTGCTCGGGCTCCCACTGGTTGTCGCCGCACATTATGTAGGAGTTTTCCTCAAACCCGATTACTCTGTGCAGAACGTGGGTGCCGTCCGAGCGGATATAGAGAGCTACATCGTACAGCTCAAGCGGCTGCTCGGCTCTGACCACGCAGACCTGGTTTCTGCCCTGCTTGAGCATAGGATACATACTGTAGCCCTTTGGGGTTATCATACAGAAGCCCTTTTCCCGAATTACGGAGGCTATCGGCTTAGACATCAAGAAGTCCCGCGTTTTTGAGTCCCGAGATAAACGCGTCCGCGTCTCTGGACGCAGTAGCTCTGTCGACCTCGTACTCGTTCAGCATAGCTTCCACAACCTCGTCGCGTGTTCTGTCTGTCGAGAGGTACTCATAGATGAACTTACCCACGCCGTTGAGGGTTATGAGCTTGTTAAATTCCTCGGCTCCGTCACCGACAGCGACAACGATGAACTCGTCGCCGAACTGACGAAGCATAAAACCGTCTTTAATCTTCATTCTTTAATCCTTTTTTAATACCCTCGTACGCAACCTCAGGCGCGTCGGGGTTCATATTCACACGCAAATCGTAGCAGTCGACCTGACGCACAAAGCCGTCGAGCAGCCCGAGAAGGTTTGACATCAGCTTCTTGTCCGTCGGACGAACCGTCTGGTTCAGAAGATGTGAAATAATCGTGACCGTATCTATCGGACCGATGGAGTTCTGCTCGGCTCTTGAAAGGAAGCAGAGCGCCTTTGCGGGAACGCGAACGTTCTCGCCGAAGTTCTCCTTGCCCTTCCACGGAGTTCCGTAAACATAGAACCTGCCGTCAATCCTGCGGATAACGGGCTTGTCGTCGTTGATAACCTTTACCCTGTCGCCGTAGCGCTCAAGCCAGAGTCTGCGGTGAGTGCTCTTGCCTGTGCCGCTTTTTGCGGTAAACATAACAGCGCCGCCGTCAACTTCTATCGCGGAACAATGGAAGAAGAAAGCGTCGTACCTGTCCATAATAACATCGATGTATTTGCGGTAAACCGCCGTAAATTCAAACACAGGCGCGGTTATGTCGTCGTAGGGCGAAAGCTCCCGCTCGTTTTCGATGTCCGCGTCGGTAACCTCGACGTGAAACTCGGGTTCTTCGTCCTGCACAAGATAATCGCGCATCATTTCATAGGTGTATTTGTAGCGGATATCGGCGCTGAACACGATATCCGCTATCTTGTAAACAAACGTCATGGTCTGATGAGTCTTGCGTAGTAGCCGTCGGGAGTGACGGGAAGCTCTGTAAACGTACCAGCAAGGTAAAGCTGAATTACCGTAGCGTCATAGATGTTGACCTTGCCGTCGGTATTTGTGTCGCCGTGAGTCGTGAGACCTGCGGGCGCGTCAATCTTGCGTGCAAAGTAGCTCTGAAGCGCGGTAACATCGTTGATGTTAACCTTGCCGTCGAGGTTCACGTCGCCGTAGAGCACCTCAGGATCAACCGCGGGCTCCTCTTCGGAAACCGCCTTGGTCGGCTTATCGGGAATAACCACGCCTTCATCTGACGCGGGAGCCGTAGTGCCGACTTCCTGAGCGGGCGCTGCCGTTGTGGGTTCGTCGTCGAGAATATCGGTAGGTACGGGCTCGGGCTCCTTGGGAATCGAGTCGCCTGCCGCCATTACGGAAACAGAAGCAATACTCATAAGAAGAGCCATAATTATCGCTGTAAATACAATTGAAAATTTCTTAAAGGTCACTGAAATCCACCTCCGCGTTATCTTTGGGAATACCCTGCTGTGACGAGCTTGATGAAGTCTTGGACGATGTGCTTGAGGAGCTGTTTTCCGAATCCTTTGGGGACTCTCCTGAGGAAAGCTTGGACTGAGAGCTTCCGGAAGTCTTGGACGATGTGCCCGAGGATGTCTTTGAGGAAACGCTCGAGGAAGTCTTTGAAGAAGTCGTGCCCGACGAGCTTACCGAACTTTTTGAGGTTTTCGAGGAGCTGTCGGAGCCCTTTGACGATGACGAGCCGCCCGAAGCCTCTGAGCTGTCGGAGCCGCTTGACTTGGAGCTCTTTGATGACTTTGTCGAAGAGCCTGACTTTGACGAGGACGAGCTGCTCTGCGAACTCCGGGAGCTGCCTGAGCCTGAATCAGAGCTCTTTTTATCGGAGCCGCCGCTCTCGCCGCACGAAACCATCGACGCTGTAAGAACTAAACAAGCGGTCGAAATTGCGAGTATTTGTTTAATTTTTTCAAAATTCATACAAATCACCGTTTAAATAATACAACAATTCACATTAAAAGGCAATAGGAAAAATGTACAAATTGTATATTTTACCCCCTCAAAAAGGGCAAAAACGGAGTGAATTATTCTTGCGGCTCGGCAAATTAAAAATTGTTTACAAAAAAACTAATATATGCTATTATTAAGGTGTATTATAATACTACGAAAAAAGGAGCGGTTATTATGAAGAAAATTGTACTTGTCGGCACCGGAATGGTCGGTATGAGCTTTGCTTACGCGGCGCTCAACCAGAACCTCTGCGACGAGCTTGTTCTCTGCGATATCAACGAGAAAAGAGCCAAGGGAGAAGCTCAGGACCTCAACCACGGACTTGCGTTCTCCAAAACAAGTATGAAGATTTACGCGGGAAATTACTCCGACTGCTCCGACGCAAGCATCGTCGTTATCTGCGCGGGCGTAGGTCAGAAGCCTGGCGAAACCAGACTTCAGCTCCTTCAGCGCAATCTCGAGATTTTCAAGACGATTGTCAACCCCATCGTAGAAAGCGGATTTGACGGAATTTTCGTAGTCGCGACAAACCCTGTCGATATTATGGCGCGTATCACGAGAAAGCTCTCGGGCTTCCCGAACAGCAAGGTCATCGGCACGGGCACAACGCTCGACTCCGCGAGAATGAGATATCTGCTCGGCGAGTACTTTAAGGTTGACCCGAGAAACATTCACGGCTACGTCATCGGCGAACACGGTGATTCCGAGTTTGTTCCGTGGTCTCAGGTCACAATCGGTCCCAAGCCGATTCGCGACGAGCTTATGGATAACCCCGATTTCAAGATGTCCGACCTCGAGCAGATTGAGGAGAACGTACGTCACGCGGCGTATGAGATTATCGAAGCCAAGGGCGCGACCTACTACGGCATCGGAATGGCGATTTGCAGAGTCGCGAGAGCGATTTTGCAGAACGAGAGCTCGATTCTCACAGTCAGCGCAAGGCTTTGCGGAGCTTACGGAATGGACAAGGTCTATGTCGGAAGCCCCTGTATTGTCAACAAGGACGGCGCGACAAGGCGTGTTGAGTTGACATTGATGAATAACGAGCTCAAGAAGTTCAAGGAGAGCTGCCAGCTGCTCGACGAGACCTTCGCCGGACTTGAATTCTGATAAAAATGACGGGGACTGTCGTTCGGCAGTCCCCTTTTTGCGTCAAATGCTCTTGACTTTTTCACATCTTGTGGTAGAATGTGAAAGTCAGTAAATACAATATATATTAGAAACAGAGGTAGGTATGTTTAAGTTTTATTTTGCTCTGTGGACGAGTAAGTTTTTCTCTCTGATTTTCAGAATACTCGCCAAGGTTTCGAGCCGAAAAGGCACAAACCTCCCCGGACAAATCGCAATCAGGCTTTGTCCCGACTTTCTCGGCAAAATCGGTAAGCCCGAGAAGATTATCGCCGTAACAGGTACAAACGGCAAGACAACAACCGCGAATTTCGTTTCCAACATTCTCGAGGATAACGGCAGGAAGGTTATCAACAACCGCGCGGGCTCGAACATCGCTTCGGGTATCGCGACCGCTCTGCTTTCGGGCGTAGGTCTGAGAAACAAGACAAAGGGCGACGTAGCCGTGCTCGAGGTTGACGAGCGCTCCGCTCCGAGAGTTTTCCCATACGTTCATCCCGATTACTTCGTAATCACAAACCTGCTCAGAGACACGACAAACCGTGAGCCTCACCCCCACTTTGTTTTTGACCTCTTTGACAAGTCGCTCCCCGACACAACCGTTATGGTGCTCAACGGCGACGATATCCTCGCGACAAGGCTCAAAAAGAACAACAAGCGACTTTACTACGGAATCGACGCGCTTGAGGGCGACAGACCCGAGAGCTTCAACATCATCAACGATATGAAGGTTTGTCCCGAGTGTCATTCTCAGCTCGTTTACAGCAATGTCCGCTACAACCACATCGGCAAGGTATGGTGCCCCAAGTGCGGACTTTCGTCTCCCGAGGATGATTACCGCGTTAATAAAATCGACTACAAGAACCGCACTCTTACTCTCAAGGAGAAGGACGGCGAGCACGTTTATCCGCTTATTTCGGATTCGAGCTTCCACATCTACGACGAGCTCGCGGCAATCGCCGTGCTCAGAGCCTACGGGCTCTCCGACGACGAGGTCAGCAGCTCGTTCAAAAAGCTCAAGGTGCTTGAGTCAAGATACAGAGAGGACGTTATCGGCGGCGTAAAGGTTGTCGCTCATATGGCTAAGGGTCAGACGGCTCCCGCTTGTTCGGTAGTTTTTGACCACGTCAGAGGTCTTGAGGGCAAGAAGGAAATCGTGCTTGCGATTGAGGACGCTCACAAGAACATTCACTCCTCGGAGAATATGGCGTTCCTGTACGACACGGACTTTGAGTTCCTCAAGGACGACGATATCGAGAGAATTGTCGTTGTCGGCGTAAGAGCAAAGGATATCCTTTGCAGACTTCTCATTGCGGGAATCCCCGCCGAGAAAATCGCCACGGTTGAGAGCGAGGACAACATTCTCGACGTGCTCGAGCTCAGAAAAGGTCTCGACGTTTACATCCTCTACGAGGTATATCAGATTGTAATCTACAACAAAATCAAGGCGGCAATCGCCCGCAAACTGGAGGGAAAAGCAGATGAAAATTGAGGTACTTTTTCCTGACGTAGCTAACCTTTACGGTGACTTGTTCAACGTCAAATATCTTGAGCAGTGCACAAACTGCGAGGTAATCAATACAAATCTTAACGACACACCCGCGTTCGCGAGTGAGAAAATTGACATCATCTGTATGTCCCCTATGCCTGAGTTCGCTCAGGAGCTTGCTGTCGAGAAGCTTCTGCCCTATCGTGAGAAGCTCAGAGAGCTTATCGAGGACGGCACGGTGTTCTTTGTGACAGGCAACGCGCTTGAAATCTTCGGTCAGTATATCGAGAACGAGGACGGAAGCCGCGTGGATTGTCTCAAAATCTTTGACACCTACGCAAAGCGCGATATGCTCAACCGCTACAACGCGCTCTTCCTCGGCAACTTCGGCGATATGAAGATTGCGGGCTTCAAGGCGCAGTTTTCGCATTCCTACGGCGGCGAGAACTCTGACAGGCTCTTTGAAAGAGTAAAAGGCGCAGGTCTCAACCCCGACGACGAGGGCGAGGGAATCAGGGTAAACAACTTCTTCGGAACCTACCTTATCGGTCCCCTGCTCGTTATGAACCCCGATTTCACCAAGTATCTGCTCGGACTTGCGGGCGTTAAGGTGGACAAGCTCAAATTTGAGGACGAAATGCGCGACGCGTATAATCAGCGAATCAAGGAATTCGAAAGACCCGACATCGAGCTTGCGGGCTAAAAACACACAATATAAAAAGAAGGACGCTCCGAGGAGCGTCCTGAATTTTTGCCTGAATTACTTTTCCGCACAAATGATTGTGTAGCTGTCGAGCGTATCGGCAGAAGCTGTGAGCTTGTTGTCGCCTGCCTTGAGTGTGAAGCTGTCGGACTCGACTTCCTTTGAGGTTACGCCGTAGTCCTTGAGAGCCTTGCCGACCTCAACGCCGTCAACAGTGGAGCTGATAACAACATCGTTCTGAGCAACCACTACGTTGTTGCCCGATTCCTGAGCGAGGTTTGCGCCGATAACCTTGCCGTAAGCGTCTGTATTGAAGCTTACGATAACAACGCCTGTCTCGTCGCTGCGCTGAACGGCAATCTCCATCGCGTACTCGTCGCTGCCCTCAACCTTTGCGGGTTCCGACGCCATTCTGGGGTAAATCCATTTGAGGATAGCCTTGTACTGCTTCTTCTCGGAGATATCGGAGATGTTCTTTCCCTTCTCGTCTGAGGGAAGCGCCGCAACAATCTTGCCCTGGTCGTCGGTTACGGTGATTGTATCGACATAGAGGTAACGAGCAAGAGTCTGGAGCTGTTCGTCGGTGTAGTCGGGCTTGAACGCGAGAGCGGCGAGATACGCCTTGGAGTACATCTCGTCATAGAACTCGGAGTCGTACTTAGCCTGCCACTCGACATAATCCTGTACCTTTGCCTTGGCATACTCAAGATTATCCTTGAGAGCGGAGTTCGAGTCGCCGCCTGACGAGCAGCCGAAGAGCGAAACGGACATTGCGAGAACAAGGATAACCGCGGCAATCGATAAAAACTTTTTCTTCATAAAAAACACCTCAAAAAATGAAAACTGAACGCTCCCGTAAAGGGAACGTTCAGTCAATCTACTGTTATCAGTTAGTGATAGTCTTTTCCGTTTCCTTATCGAATATGTGGATTCTGGAAAGGTCAAACGCAATCTTGATTGTGTCGCCGGGCTTAGCCTTGGAAGCGGGATCAACACGAGCAGTGATGGAAGCGCCGTTGATGTTTACATAGAGGTAAATCTCTGCGCCCATAAGCTCTGTTACGTCAACGCTTGCGTCCATGATAGCGTCCTTGGGAGCCTTCTCGAGGAAGTCGGGCTCATCGTGAACGTGCTCAGGACGGATACCGAATACAACTTCCTTGCCGTCGTAAGCCTTGAGAGCCTCAGCCTTGTCAGCGGGAAGCGGGAGCTCATACTTGTCAAACTTAAGAGCCTTGCCGCCCTTAGTAACTGTAGCCTCGGCAAAGTTCATCTGAGGCGAGCCGATGAAGCCAGCTACGAACTCGTTGCAGGGCTTGTCGTAGAGGTTCTGAGGTGTGTCAACCTGCTGAACGAAACCGTCCTTCATAACAACGATACGAGTACCCATTGTCATAGCCTCGGTCTGGTCATGAGTTACGTAGATGAATGTTGTGCCGAGTCTCTGATAGAGCTTGGAAATCTCGGTACGCATCTGAGCTCTTAACTTAGCGTCGAGGTTGGAGAGCGGCTCGTCAAGAAGGAATACCTTAGGATCACGAACGATAGCACGACCGAGAGCAACACGCTGTCTCTGACCGCCGGAGAGAGCCTTCGGCTTTCTGTCGAGGTACTGCTCGATGCCGAGGATGCGCGCAGCTTCCTCAACTCTCTTCTTGATTTCTTCCTTAGGCATCTTGCGGAGCTTAAGGCCGAAAGCCATGTTGTCATAAACGGACATATGAGGATAGAGAGCGTAGTTCTGGAAAACCATCGCGATATCTCTGTCCTTAGGTGTTACGTCGTTGCAAAGCTTGTCGCCGATGTAGAGCTCGCCCTTGGAGATATCCTCGAGACCTGCGATCATACGGAGAGTTGTGGACTTACCGCAGCCTGAAGGACCTACGAGAATGATAAATTCTTTATCATCAATCTCAAGGTTGAAATCTGTTACAGCAACAACGTCGCCGTCATAGATTTTATAAACGTGTTTTAAACTTACATTTGCCATACATTATTCCTCCAAATAATGATAAAATTTTCACAATAGTATTTTAACACCTTATCTCATTTTTTACCATTTGTAAAGTAAACAAAGTTTTATCAAGGTTTTTATATAAAATGAGGACGACGTAAAAAACGACGTCCCTTTTTTGTGCTAAATGCCAATAAATAAGGCATCTTTTTCAGTTTTTGTCAACTCTCGGCATTCTCCTTTAGGCAAGTTGCCATCAAGTTTCAGACCGCCGATTGAAACTCTTTTGAGATACAAAACTTTTTTTGAGCAGGCGGCGAACATTTTTTTAATCTGGTGGAATTTTCCCTCGCAGATTTCGGCAAAAGCCGAGGTTTCTCCCGCCTTTTCGAGCCTTGCCGACAGGCATTTCTCGCCGTTGTCAAGCTCTATTCCCTCTCTGAATTTTCTGACGTCGTCCTCGGTAATGCCGAAGTCGAGCTCGGCGTAGTAACGCTTGTACACCTTGCTCTTCGGTGAAATCAGCCTGTGGGCAAAATCGCCGTCGTCGGTCAGAATCAAAAGCCCCTCGGTGTCCTTGTCGAGCCTGCCCGCAGGAGCCAAGCCCTTCCGCATAAACTCTTTCGGGACGAGCTCCATAACAGTGGCGCTCAGATTATCCTCGGTTGCGCTGACGTAGCCCGACGGCTTGTGAAGCATAAGATAAATGTGCTTTTTGAAACTGAGCCTTCTGCCTTTGACACAAATCTCCGCTTCGTCGGGGTCAAGCTTTGTTTCGGGCTTTGTGACAAGCTCTGAGTTGACCGTTACGGACTTTGAACGTATTAACTTTTGGACTTCCTTCCGAGAGCCTATGCCCTGCGAGACGAGTATTTTATCCAGTCTTTCCATAGCGCGAATTCAGCCTTAAATACCGCTCTCCGTATACTCCGCTTGATATGTGCCCGGCGATGACGTGAGCCTTGAAGCAGAGCAGCGTTACACGGTAACGGCTGTCCTTTATCCTGTATGTAAATCGGCTGACGCTTTCGCCCCTGAACGGTTCGAGCTCCAGCCCTATCCCCTTTTGAAGGGAGTTGTAGTCGTTGTATGTATCGTCGAAAGCCTTTGGGATAACCACGCTGTCGCAGACCTCGGAATCGGGCTCGGCTTCAATGCCGAACTGAGAGAGGAACCCGAGCCTTCCCTCTGTATCGGGAGCCTCGGTGACGTAGCGGCCGACCTCGTCGGCGGTCGCGTAGCCTTTGACCGCGTCGTGTCTCTCAAACGCAATGAAAAGGCAGAGCGACACCAAAAAGAGCGCGGAGACGAATATCGCCGCGAGCTTGTATCCCTTTCGTTTTTCGAACGAGAAAATGAACATATTATCACCCGAGAAAGCATATGCAGATGCTTCGGGTTTTAGAAGAATCAGCCTAACAAATCGATAAGCTCAAGAGGGCTGTCGACGTGAGCGACGGGGCTGTACTTCTCCATTTCGCCGTTGTCGCCGTAGCCGTAACGACAGGCGACAAAATCAACTCCGCACTCGTACGCGCCCTTTGCGTCGTACCAGGTATCGCCGAGCATAACCGCCTTGTCCTTTTCGTCGGGGGAGCCTCCGAGCTTCCCGATAGCGTAAGGGATAAGGTCTTTTTTGTCCTTGCGTGTGCTGTCGCGGTTTGAGCCCGCAATCGCGTCGAAATAATCGGCGAGACCCAGCTCGTTCATAACGGTGACTGCCGTGGGCTCAAGCTTTGAGGTGCAGACGGCGAGCTTCAGGCCTTTGCTTCTTAGGGTCTCCAGAACCCGGGTAATTCCGTCGTAGGGCTTGTTCATCAGCTTGCCCTCACGCGAATACACTCCCTTGTAGTGCTCGTACGCTTCGTCACAGAGCTCGGGCTCAAGTCCGCAGAGATTGAGAAGTGTATCGAGGAGCGGCGGTCCGATGTAACGCGTGTAGTCGGACAAATCCACATTCCTCTTGCCGTACTTCTCAAGCACGCTCTCGAGGCTGTAGCGAATGCCCTCGGCGCTCTGAGAAATCGTGCCGTCGAGGTCGAAGAGAATATACTTATATTTCATCGTACTTTTCGTTCGCTTTCTTCTCGAATTTTTCAGCCTTGACGCTGGCTCGGGTGTGAGTTCCCTCGGCGATAAGTCCCGCCTTGTCGTATGCCTCTACCTTAAAGGAAAAGAAGCGGTCGTCGCTCTCAACAAGCTCCGCCGTGAATCTCACCTCTGCGCCGAGCGGCGTGGGCGAAATATGACGCACGTTCACCTCGGTTCCGACGGTTGTGATTCCGTCAGGAAGGCTCGGCTCAAGCAGCTCCAGCGCGGTTTCCTCCATAAACGCAACAACCATCGGCGTCGCGAAAACATCGAGGCAGCCGCTCTTCATTGAGCTTGCGAGGTAGGGCTTCTCAACCTTAGTAATAATCTCGTTTTTGTCTCCGATTTTCACCATAAAAATACCACCTTAAAAAGTATGAATATATCATACCAATTTTTTCAGAAAATAGCAACCGTGTATCCTAAGAAAGCGCGCGCAACCACCGCTCAGTTTGTATATGGCGTCTTAGTTTTCATCAATAGGGAGTAGCAGTTTCCTATAAAGTAACAAAACAGCGGCAAGCCTGACGCTTGCCGCTGATAGCCGAATTATTTAATCTTTGAGGGATCGATTCTTCTTCTGCCTATGATGTTATCAACGCTCCAGTTATTGGCGTAGTGGACTTCATATACGTCGTCATACCAAGCGACAATCTTGTGTCTGATCATTGCACCGTTCTCGTTCGTGCTGCCGTAGTCAACCATTACTACGGGAACCTTCTGACCCGAGTAAATCTGCTTGGAATAACCGCTGTAGACGTTGTAAATCTTGAGCTTTTCGGGATTATTTACTATGTCCTTAAGCTGTCTGTAGGCGCGCTTGCCGATGACGATATAGTCGGTAACAACTCCGGTTATGCGGAAGTTGACCTTGCCCTTCTTTGCGGTGAAGTTCACTCTGCCGCCCTTCTTGGCTCTTACCTTGCCTGTCTTTTTGTTAATGACGGCGACCTTCTTGTTGGCGGACGACCACTTGGGCTTTGAGATACCGATGGGAGCAGGCGCCTTCTGGGTGCTGCCCTTTGCGATAAACCAGTAGGACTGGGTTACGTAAACCGTGAACTTAATCGTGTTACTGCCCTTCATACGGAGCATAATGTAGGTCTTGCCGGCTGCTTTCGGGGTGATTGTGAACTTTCCCTTGTTGGCGGCTGTAATCTCATAGCTTACGGTAGCGACCTTCTTGTTCTTGGAACCGACGGTGAGGTTATCCTTGGCATAGCCGTCTGTACCCGTGTAGGTAAAGGCGACGGTCTTCTTTGAATCGCCTATCTTGCAGGACTTGGACTTTGTGCTGATAACGTCGGGAGCGTCGGTATCAACCCTTAGAGTGTACTTGCCTGCGCCCGAAACCGTAATCGAGTAGGTCTTGTCCTTGGGAAGATAACAGCCGTAAACGCCGCCGTGGTTTGTGCCTGTGCTGACGTCGTAGTCGGTGCTTCTGAGGCTCCAGGTCTGAGAAGCGCTCTTTGTTGTAAAGGAAACCTTTACGTTTGACGCGCTTGTCATAGTGAAGCTGTAGATGTGATAGGTCTGGCTCATAACGATACCGTAGAGCGTTGTCGGCTCGGGAACGGTCTTTGTATACGATTTGCCCAGAACCAGATCGTAGTTGAGTGTTTCAGCGTGAGCTGTAATCGGAGCAATAAGCATAACGCTCAAGAGCATAACCGCAGCCAGAATAACGCTGACAGACTTCTTTAATTTTCTCATAAATTTACCTCCTAAAGAGTTTTTACCTGTTTATTTTATCATAATATCAAAAATAAATCTCACCAAAATTACCCCTTCAGATTTGTACACACTGCACAACAAAAGGACGTAAAACAAGAAAAAGCGGAAGCCGAAGCTTCCGCCGAAAGTGTTTTAAACCTTTTCCAAGCTTTTCTTGAGCGCGAAAATCTTCTTCGCCACGCCGTCGAACTGCTTGGGCGTGAGCGACTGGGCACCGTCGGAAAGCGCGTGGGGCGGGTCGTTGTGAACCTCAATGATAAGTCCGTCGGTTCCTGCCGCGACAGCCGCCATCGCGAGCGGCTCAACAAGCCAGCTCTTGCCCGAAGCGTGGCTCGGGTCAACTACTACGGGAAGGTGCGAGAGCTTCTTGACAATCGGAATTGCCGCGATATCAAGGGTGTTTCTCGTGTAGGTCTCGTAGGTGCGGATACCGCGCTCACAGAGAATTACGTTGTCGTTGCCGCCTGCCATAATATACTCGGCGCTCATCAGCCATTCCTCGATTGTCGCGGAAAGACCGCGCTTTAAGAGAATAGGCTTTTTTGTTCTGCCGAGCTCACGGAGCAGGTCAAAGTTCTGCATATTTCTTGCGCCGACCTGAATGATGTCGACGTTCTCGAACATATCGATATGCGAAGCGCGCATAATTTCGGTTACAATCGGAAGTCCCGTTTCCTTGCGCGCAATTTTGAGCAAATCAAGTCCCTCGGACTTGAGTCCCTGGAAAGCGTAGGGCGAGGTTCTGGGCTTGAAAGCGCCGCCGCGAAGCAGAGTAGCACCCGATTTCTCGACCGACTTTGCGATTTCGACAATCTGCTCCTCGCTCTCGACCGAACAGGGACCTGCCATAATATGAAGGCTGCCGTCGCCGATGCTCACCTTGTCGTTAATCTTGATGACGGTGTTCTCGGGGTGGAACTTTCTGTTCGCCTTTTTGTACGGCTCCTGAACGCGCTTGACGCTCTCAACGATATCCTGTGCGTCGATGTACTCGATATCTACCGTATGGGTGTCGCCGATAAGACCGAGAACCGTTGAATGAACTCCGTCCCAGCGGTTGACCTTGACGTCATAGTCGGAGCAAAGCTTACTTGTGAAAAGCTCGATTTGCTCGGGCGGTGTTGACGGTTTTAATACAATAATCAAATTAATCTCTCCTAACATTACCTTTTTAATTCATACAGACAAGCTATATTTTAGCACTTTAAACCATTAAAGTCAAGCCTTTTGATGTTTCTCTTATTATATTTTTTGAAAACCGCGTATTTATACAGTTTGCAGCCTTTACAATAAAAAACAATTGTGATAATATTTCAATAAAGGAGTGATTATTTATGAAAAAATTATTATCACTGTTAATTGCGGCTATTCTTACGGTTTCAATTTTCACGACTATGCCCGTAAGCTTCGCCGCGGGCGGTTCACAGACCGAGGCTGATGATAACGACGATTTCAGCTCGGCTCAGCTTATCACACTCGGAAACAGCCTGACGGGTTCGATGCCGTCCGCGCTCGATTCCGATTACTTCAAGTTTATCTCAAAAGTTGACGGAAAAATCAACATCAGCATCGACAACCTCACACCCAACGAAACGCCTCAGCACGGAAGATGGACATTCTTTGTCTATGATTCCGCCAAGAAGCTTGTCGCTATGTCAGAGATTGACTTGGTCGAAAAGGGCGTCACATTACCGTTTATCGGCGCACAGGGCGGCAAATACTACTACCTTAGCATCTGGGCAGGTCCCGGATACGCGAGCAGTCATTCCTACAGAATCAGAACCTCGTTCACAAAGGGCAAGTTCTACGAAAAGGAAAGCAACAACTCCGAGGCTTCGGCTACAAAGTACATTCTCTCAAAGAAGTACACGGGCACTGTCGGAGGCGACTTTGTTGACGGCGACGGAAACCCCTGTATGGATATCGACTACTTCAACATCAAGG
Source organism: uncultured Eubacteriales bacterium (assembly GCA_900315785.1). Taxonomy (GTDB): domain Bacteria; phylum Bacillota; class Clostridia; order Oscillospirales; family Acutalibacteraceae; genus Ruminococcoides. Next base: position 64,077 of record ONAL01000004.1, on the reverse strand, counting down.
CTCCCGCAAAGGGCAGGATGACGATTAACTTCAATCACAAGAAAAAGGCTCCCGTGCTCTATAATGACGGCGGCTGGTACGTAAACCTTTACAAGCACAACAGCAGCGGCAACCTCTCCGTGAGCAACGCTACGCTCAGAATCAACGGCGACGCCGACACCAAGGTTTACAGAGCGTCAGTGGACAAGAACGCTGAGTTCTGGTTCACCGTTCAGAGCGGATTCGACGGCAACTTATACGGCGACGCTTATTACTACGGCTTGCGCTCACCCTCAGACGTTGTAGGCGAGCCTTACAACATCACCTCGACCTTTGTTCTCGCGGCTAAGCCTAAGGTATCGACCAAAGCTACCAAAAACTCGATTACGCTGACCTCAAAGAAGCTCTCCGACGTAACGGGCTATGAGATTCAGTTCAAGAGCGGCAAGAAGTTCTCGAAGTCGCAGTTCTGCAACAAGAGCGCGCTCAAATACACAAAGAAGCCGCTCAAAAAGAACACACGATACACCTTCCGCGTGAGAGCATATCTCAAGAAGGACGGCGCAAAATACTACGGCAACTGGGTAGCAGTTACGGCAAAAACAAAGACAAAATAAGGCAAGGAGCTGACCTCGGTCAGCTCCTTTTACGTTGCAATATTTGCGTCCTTATTTTACCGATTCAAGGGCGTCGACGGCGTTTCGGACGCAATCGTCACAGGAACAGAGGATTTTGCCCGTGTTCACACCCTTTAAGTCGCCGCAGATTACGGCACCGCAGCTTTTCTCAAACTCGGAATAAAGCGTCCTTGCCTTGGGAGCTACGGGAGACTTGCCGCAGTCGAGCATACCGAGCACGAGCTGAGCTCCGCAGAGCGCGCCGCAGTCGCCCTTCATATTTCCCATTCCGAGACCGAACGCCGCGCCGAGCTTCTTGGCTGTGTTAACGTCAATTCCGAGCTCGACGGCGTAGGCGGCAATTACCGCCTGACAGCAGTTGCAGCCGTTGTGCTTGTATCTGACTGCCAAATCCTTTTTATCCATAAAAACACCTCGCTTTGATTTCACACTCTATTGTATATCAAAGCGAGGTTTTTTACAACTGAATCTTATTTACTTAATCTTAATTTTTGCCGTTACGGTCTTGGAGCCCGACTTGTAGTTCGAGGTACCCTTTGCCTTGGCTTTCACCTTGACCTTGAGGACTGTGCCCTTTTTATAGGTGCCCTTTTTGACCGTGATAATGCCCTTTTTGGAGACGGTCAGCTTAGAGGAACCCCTCACCTTTGAGTAAGTAACGGAGCCCTGATTCTTTCTGACAATGACCGCCGAGCGGACGTTGACCTTCGACTTTCTGAGCGCGGAAGCCTTTGCGCTCTTTACTGCTGCCTTAACGGTCATCGGCTGATTTGCCTTTGCGATTTTGAAGGTCTTTGCAAGCGTGCCTGTGTAGTCGCCCGTACCGCTGATGATGACTGTCGCGTTGCCCGCGTTCTTGTTGTTCTTGTACGAAACGGTGAAGTCAGTACCCTTCTGCAGAACGGTATCGCCGTCTTTGACGGTTACGGACTGGGTCTGAGCCTTGCCGCTGTAGGTCTTTGACTTGATACCGCTTACGGTGCAAGCCGTGATATCCTTCTTTGCGGGCTCTGTGGTCGGCTCGGGCTCGGGAACGGGCTTGTCGAGATAGACAGTCGTCGGAGCCACAGCGCTCATCTGCTTTGAGAGCCACGCCGCACGGCTTATCATCCAGTCGCGCGCGTAACCGAACATTCCCTCGAAGGTGTCAGCGTAGCTGTCGGATGTTTTGTAAATGTTGTAGGTGTTGTTCTCGACGTCGTAGAAAGCGTTTGTCAGCTTGTTGTGCTTCGCAATCCAGTCGCCCGTATTGAGCAGCCAGCCGCTCTTGTAGTTCATCAGAGCGGAATCCTTGACGAGGCTGTAGTATTCATCGGCGGTGTAGAGCTCCTTGCCGATTTCTTCGCTCGTTTTTCTGCCCGAGAAGTGGTCGATTGCGGGCACGAATTTGTCGAACCAGATTTGCTTTGCCGCGGCGATAATGCGCGTGTTCTTGGAAATCCTGTTCATAATGTTGTTCGAGCCTGTCGAGCCCGAGTTCTTGCCCTTGTATCTGCACCACCAGCCTGTGCACTGCTCGTAGTCGCTTACGCCGATGTTCTTGAGCTCGCCCGAGATTCCCACGGCGTTGCCGAGTGAGTTGTCATAGTCCCAGACAGGGGAACCGAAGAATTTATAATTGCCTTCGCTGTCCTGCTTGTACGTGAAGAACAGGCTCGAAACACCCGCGTCCCAGTTCTTGCCGAGCTCGTTTATGAGATAAAGCTTAGCCGCGGAATCGATATCCAGATACGGAGAAAGGTCGTTGGAAGTTGTCTTTGCCGCGTCATATAAGGCGTTAAACTTGTTCCTGACGTATTCCTTGACCTCGTTGTATCCCTTGTCTGAGCTCGAAAGCTCGGGAGCCTTGATTGTTATCTTGATACCGTTGTTCGCGCTGACGTAGTAGTCGGTATCGTTTGCGCCCGCGTCAACCTCGCAGAGGAAGGGGAAGTCTTCCTTGACGTTGCCCTCGGCGTCGAGATAGTCGGTCTCTTCGAAATCGTTTACGAGGCTTGAAGCTCCGACCTCGACCTTCTCGGTCATCTGATATGAGCCGAGATAAACACCGTTCGCGTAAAAATCCACATAGCGCGAATCGGAAGCATAGGGCATACCGACCGCGTCGGACAAATCATAGAGGAAACGGTTGCGCGAGAGCGAATCGTCCTGATAGTTCGCGAGAATGGAATACTTCTTCGCCTTGGTCATTCCTGCGATAGCTACCTTGCTGTCGTAGGTGATGTTGTATGCTTTCTTGGGCTTCTGCCACGTTGTGTTGCCTCTGCCCTTGATTTTCTTGATTTTGGTGTTGTCGACCGTGCCGTCGGGTGTGACGATTGCGCCGGTCGCCTTTGCGCTGAGCTCCTTGTCGGCGTTGAGGTAGGTCATCAAGTCAGTGCCCTTGCCGTCCGCGTCGCTGTTGTTGACGTAAATCGCGGCTTCGGCGTTCGACTTCATAAGCGTGAGCGTAAAGCTGTATCGACCCGACTTGACGGTATAAGGTGTGTCAGCCTTGTAGGCTACGTTCGCGGTCTTGCCCGCCGCAATCGCTGTACCGTTTACGACGACCTCGCTCTCGAAGCCGTTGTAGATATCGACGCTCTCGGAGTTTGCGGAAGTCGGCAGGAAAAAGTACTTTTCCAAAGGCTTTTCGACGTTGCCGTCCTCATCGTGAATACTCTGCCATTCCTGCCACGCCTGAGTGTCCGTCGAGCTCAGAACCGCGTGAGCGTAGAGAGCGTTCTCGAGCGTGAAGCCCGAAGGCGCGCCGAGGTCTGCCTCGTCCGCGCTGACGCTCAGTCCCGACAGAGCCGAAACGGTAAGCAGAAGCACAAGCAGAATTGCTGTTACTTTCTTCATAATAAATCTCCTTCACAGATAGATTTCAGCCACGACTATTATACCACAAATCAGAAGCGAAAGGGTGATGACGCGCAACACTTTTATAGGAAAACCTGCACAAAGTTTGTCCGCTCATTTTGTGGATAATACCGCAATTGAACCTTTCAAAGCCGAGCGCATTACAGAAAAAAACCGAGGACAAGCCTCGGTTTGATTTTTATGAAAGCGCCGCCTTGATAAACTCGGAGAAGAGAGGGTGCGGTTTGTTGGGGCGCGATTTGAATTCGGGGTGATACTGAACGCCGACATAAAACGGTCTGTCGCTGAGCTCGACCGTCTCGACGAGCCTTTCGTCGGGGGAAAGTCCCGAAAGCGTCAGACCCGCTTCGGTGAGCGCTTCACGGTATTCGTTATTGAACTCGTAGCGGTGACGGTGACGCTCGCTGATTTCCTTCTTGCCGTAGGCTTTGAGCATTGTGGTGCCCTCTTTGATTACGCAGGGATAAGCGCCGAGACGGAGCGTGCCGCCCTTGTCGATTTCGTCGTTCTGACCCGGCATAAAGTCGATGACCTTGGGAGCGTTCTTGTCGAACTCGCCCGAATTTGCGTTCTCGATACCCGCGACGTTGCGCGCGTACTCGATAACGGCAATCTGCATTCCGAGACAGATTCCGAAATACGGAAGGTTGTTCTCACGCGCGTACTTTGCCGAAAGAATCATACCCTCGATTCCGCGCTGACCGAAGCCGCCCGGAACGATGATTCCGTCAAGACCGCCGAGGATTTCGCCGACGTTGTCCTCGGTGATGTTCTCCGAATCAATCCAGTTGATGTTGACCTTTGCGTCGAGATAATATCCCGCGTGTCGGAGCGCCTCGGCAACGCTGAGATAAGCGTCGTGGAGCTCGACATACTTGCCGACAAGACCGATTGTGACGGTCTTTTCACGCGCCTTGATTCGCTCGACCATATGCTCCCAGTCCGACAAATCGGGCTTGTGGGATTTGAGGTTGAGCTCGCGGCAGACGATGTCCGAGATGTGAGCCTTTTCGAGCATAAGCGGAGCCTCGTAGAGTACGGGGAGCGTGAGGTTCTCGATTACGCAATCGGGCCAGACGTTGCAGAAGCCCGCAATCTTATCGAACACGGCTCTGTCAACAATCGGCTCGTCCGTTCTGAGAATGATGATATCGGGCGATACGCCGAGACCCTGGAGCTCCTTGACGGAGTGCTGGGTGGGCTTTGACTTGTGCTCGCCCGAGGCCTTGAGGTAAGGCACAAGCGTCACATGAATATAAAGGCGGTTGTCCTCGCCGACCTCGTGACCGACCTGACGGATAGCCTCGATAAACGGCTGGCTCTCGATATCGCCGATTGTGCCGCCGATTTCCGTGATGACAACGTCCGCGTCGGTTTTCTTGCCGACAGAATAGATAAAGCGCTTGATTTCGTCCGTGATGTGCGGAATAACCTGAACGGTCTTGCCGAGGTATTCGCCGCGTCGCTCCTTGGAGAGCACGTTTGAATAAACCTTGCCCGTGGTGAGGTTTGAGAACTTGTTCAAATCCTCGTCGATGAAGCGCTCGTAGTGACCGAGGTCGAGGTCGGTTTCCGCGCCGTCCTCTGTTACATAAACCTCGCCGTGCTGATACGGGCTCATTGTACCAGGGTCAACATTTATGTAGGGGTCGAGCTTCTGAGCCGCGACCTTGAGACCGCGCGCCTTCAGGAGTCTGCCGAGAGAAGCCGCGGTAATTCCCTTACCGAGACCCGATACAACTCCGCCTGTTACGAAAATATACTTAGACATTTTTGCTCAACTCCTTTACAAATTAGTGTAGCCCATAAGGCTTAAGTCAACCTCGCGGGCACAGTCTCTGCCGTCGCGGATAGCGCGTACGACGAGCGACTGTCCGCTGTGCATATCACCTGCGGTGAACACGCGGTCAACGCTTGTTTTGTGCGAGCCGTTTTCACCCGCGACGTTGCTTCGCGCGTCTGTGCTGACGCCGAACGACGAGGTGACGTAGCTCTCGCTGCCGAGGAAGCCCGCCGCGATAAGCGCGAGCTCAACAGCGACCTGATACTCGCTGCCCTCGACCTCTTTCATCATAAATCTTCCTGTTTTTTCGTCCTTCTCGGATCTGAGCTTGACGAGTACGGCTCCGCAGAGCTTGCCGTCCTTATCCTTGATGAACTGCTTGACGGTTGTCCGGTACTCTCTCGGGTCCTTGCCGAAAACCTCGATTGCCTCTTCCTGACCGTAATCGGTCTTGCAGACGCGCGGCCACTGAGGCCAGGGGTTGTTCTCGGCGCGCGTGTCGGGGAGCTTGGGCATCATCTCAAGCTGGAGCACGCTCTTTGCTCCGTGACGAACCGCCGTGCCGACGCAGTCGTTACCCGTGTCGCCGCCGCCGATTACCATTACGTTCTTGCCCTTTGCCGAAATGAAGGTGCCTTCCTGAAGTCCGTTATCGAGCAGCGCCTTGGTGGTGGATTTGAGGAAATCGACCGCAAAGTAAATACCCTCGGCGTCTCTGCCCTCGACCTTGATATCGCGCGGATTGGAGGCTCCGCACGCAAGGATTACGCGGTCAAAATCTGCCAGAAGCTCCTTTGCGGTGACGTCCTTGCCGACGTTTACCGAGGTTCTGAACTCTACGCCTTCCTCTTTCATAATCTCAATTCGGCGGTCGATAACGGTTTTCTCGAGCTTCATATTCGGGATACCGTACATCATCAGTCCGCCGACACGGTCGCTTCGCTCAAAAACAGTCACGCTGTGACCGCGCTGATTGAGCTGGTCAGCCGCCGCAAGACCCGAGGGTCCCGAGCCGATGACGGCAATCTTCTTGCCTGTTCTGACCTTGGGGATATTCGCGTGAGCAAAGCCTTCCCTGTAGGCGTTCTCGACAATCGCGTATTCATTGTTCCGAACGGTAACCGCGTCGCCGTTAGCCGAGCAGGTGCACGCCTTTTCGCAGAGTGCGGGGCAAACGCGCGAGGTGAACTCGGGGAAATTGTTCGTCGACCTGAGACGCTGATACGCCTGTTCGAACGCTCCGCGGTAAACGAGGTCGTTCCACTCGGGGATAAGATTGTTTAAGGGACAGCCCGAAATCATACCGCAGAGCATCATTCCCGACTGGCAGAACGGAACGCCGCATTCCATACAGCGGGCGCCCTGTCTGCGCTGTTCCTCACGGCTCAAAGGCTCGTGAAATTCATTGAAATTCTTGATACGCTCCTTGACGGAGTAAGCGCGGGCTTCCTCACGCTGATATTCCATAAAGCCTGTGGGTTTACCCATTACGCTCCCTCCCTTTCGCTGATGATTTTGTTGAAGGCTTCAATCTTAGCCTGCTCGGGCTCGTAGCCCTTTTCCTCAAATGAGGCGATTTCGCTTATCATATGCTTGTAATCGTGCGGAATAATCTTCTTGAATTTGGGGAGATACTCCTTGAAATTGTCGAGGATTTCCTTCGCCTTTTCGGATTTGGTGGCTTCGTAATGCTCCGAAATCAAGCCTCTGAGTCTCTCTGCGTCGGATTTTTCCTCAATCTCGCCGCACTCAACAAGCTCCTTGTTAAGTCTGATATAAAGGTCATGGTGTTCATCGAGAACGTAGGCGATACCGCCCGACATTCCCGCGGCAAAGTTCTTGCCTGTGCGTCCGAGCACGACAACACAGCCGCCTGTCATATACTCGCAGCCGTGGTCGCCGACGCCCTCGACAACCGCAGAAGCGCCCGAGTTACGAACGCAGAAGCGCTCTCCCGCGACGCCGTTTATGAACGCCTTGCCGCTTGTCGCTCCGTAGAGAGCGACGTTTCCGATGATGATGTTGTTCTCAGCCTTGAACCTGCTGCCCTTGGGCGGATAAACCACGAGCTTGCCGCCCGAAAGTCCCTTGCCGAAGTAGTCGTTGCTGTCGCCCGCAAGCTCAAGCGTGAGACCCTTGGGAATAAACGCGCCGAAGCTCTGACCGCCCGAGCCGTTGCACTTGACGCGGTAGCTGTCGTCGCCAAGCTTGGTGCCGAATTTCTTTGTCAGGGTTGAACCGAACGCCGTGCCGAGTGAACGGTCGGTGTTCTTTACGTCTATTTCGATAGCGTGCTTTCTGCCCGAGAGCTCCTTTTCGAGAACCCTCTCGTCAACAGTTTCGCTGAGCTTGAAATCATAGGAGCTCTTGTTGAGATACTCAACCTTTTCGCCGTCAAAGTCGTCGCTGAGGATTGCGGACAAATCAATCTTGCTTTCGCGCTCGGAGAGGTTCTCCTTAGCTTTGAGCAAGTCAACTCTGCCGACAAGCTCGTCGAGCGTGCGGGCGCCGAGCTTTGACATATACTCTCTGAGCTCCTGAGCGATAAACCGCATAAAGTTGACGACATACTCGGGCTTGCCCGCAAAGCGTTTTCTGAGCTCGGGGTTCTGTGTCGCAACGCCGAACGGACAGGTGTCGAGGTTGCAGACCCTCATCATCGCACAGCCGAGTGTTACGAGCGGAGCGGTAGCGAAGCCGTATTCCTCAGCACCGAGAATTGCCGCAATCGCAACGTCACGACCTGTCATAAGCTTGCCGTCTGTTTCAATTACAACCTTGTTTCTGAGGTTGTTCATAATAAGCGTTCTGTGAGCCTCGGCAAGACCGAGCTCCCACGGAAGACCAGCGTTGTAAATCGAGCTTCTCGGAGCTGCGCCTGTGCCGCCGTCGTAACCCGAAATCAGGATTACGCCTGCGCCTGCCTTGGCTACGCCTGCCGCAACGGTGCCTACGCCGCACTCGGAAACGAGCTTGACGGAGATACGCGCCGCTTTGTTTGCGTTCTTCAAATCATAAATTAACTGCGCCAAATCCTCGATTGAATAGATATCGTGATGAGGCGGCGGTGAAATCAGAGATACGCCCGGTGTGGAGTGTCTTGTCTTGGCAATCCACGGATAAACCTTGTTGCCCGGGAGATGTCCGCCCTCGCCGGGCTTTGCTCCCTGAGCCATTTTTATCTGGATTTCATCGGCGGAGTTCAGATACTCGCTCGTAACGCCGAAGCGTCCCGAGGCTACCTGCTTGATTGCCGAACAGCGGTTTTCCTTGGAGCCCTTTGTCAAAAGTCTCTCGGGGCTTTCGCCGCCCTCGCCCGAGTTCGACTTGCCGTGAAGCATATTCATAGCGAGAGCCAAAGTTTCGTGAGCTTCCTGAGAAATTGAACCGTAGGACATAGCTCCTGTCTTGAACCTCTTGACAATCTCGTCAACGCTCTCGACCTCGTCGAGCGGAACAGGGTTCTCGGCGTAGTTGAAGTCGAGAAGACCGCGAATGCTGACGGGGCTCATTTCCTCGTTAATCAGCTTTGAATATTCCTTGAACAGGTTGTAATCTCCTGTGCGCGTCGCAGTCTGGAGAGTGTGAATTGTTCTGGGATTGTAAAGGTGCTCTTCCTTGCCGCTGCGGAACTTATGACTTCCGCGCGAGCTGAGCTCTGAGTTGACCTCAAGACCGAGCGGGTCAAAGGCTGAGGTGTGGAGCCTGTCGACGTTTTTCTCAATATCCTTGAGAGTGATACCGCCGATACGGCTGACCGTACCTGTGAAATACTCGTCGATAACCTCCTTGCTGATACCGATTGCCTCGAAAATCTGAGAGCCGAGGTAAGACTGAATCGTCGAGATACCCATCTTGGAAGCAATCTTGACAATTCCGTGGAGCACCGCGTCGTTGTAATCATCAACCGCCGCGTAGTAATCCTTGTCGAGCAAGTCGTGGTGGATAAGCTCGTGGATAGTCTCCTGAGCAAGATACGGGTTGATTGCCGTTGCGCCGTAGCCGAGCAGAGCCGCGAAGTGGTGAACCTCACGGGGCTCGCCGCTCTCGAGCACAATTGAAAGCGAAGTTCTGCGCTTGGTGACAACGAGGTGCTGGTGGAGCGCCGAAACAGCCAGCAGCGACGGAATAGCGAGGTGGTTTTCGTCCACTCCCCTATCCGACAGAATGAGGATATTAGCGCCGCTGTTTATCGCCTTGTCGGCTTCGATATACAGTCTCTTAATTGCCTTGCTGAGACGTGTGTTCTTATAATATAAAATCGGAATTACCGAAACCTTGAAGCCGTTTGAATGCATATTCTTGAGCTTGAGGATATCGGTTGACGTGAGAATCGGGTTGTGAACCTTGATTACCTTGCAGTTCTCGGGCTTTTCCTCGAGGATATTGCCCGCTTCGCCGATGTAGACGGTGGTCGAGGTGACGATTTCCTCACGGATTGCGTCAATCGGAGGATTTGTTACCTGAGCGAAGAGCTGCTTGAAGTAGTTGAACAGCGGCTGATTTTCGCTCGAAAGCGGAGGAATCGGGCTGTCGGTTCCCATTGAGGAAATCTGCTCCGCACCGTTCTTTGCCATAGGCAGAATCGAGGTCATAACGTCCTCGTAGGTGTAGCCGAAGGCTTTCTGGAGCTTGCGTCTCTCAGGACCCTTGTGCTCGTCAACCTTGACGTTCGGGATTTTCAAATCCTTGAGCTTGATGAGGTTCTGGTCGAGCCATTCGCCGTAGGGACGATTTGTCGCGTACCTGAGCTTGAGCTCATCATCGTCGATAAGCTCGCCCTTGACGGTATCGACAAGAAGCATTTTGCCAGGGCGAAGTCTCTCCTTGACCACTACCCTTTCGGGTTCAATCGGCAGAGCGCCGACCTCGGACGAAAGAATAAGATTGTCGTCGTCCGTAATATAATAACGTGAGGGACGCAGACCGTTTCGGTCAAGCACCGCGCCCATAATGTCGCCGTCGGAGAAGAGGATTGAGGCGGGACCGTCCCAAGGCTCCATCATCGTTGCGTAATACTGATAGAAATCGCGTTTTGCGCGAACCATAGCGCCGTTTCTGTCCCAGGGCTCGGGAATTGTAATCATAACTGCGAGGGGTAAATCCATACCGCTCATAACGAGGAACTCGAGCGTATTGTCGAGCATAGCCGAGTCGGAGCCCTCCGCGTTTACGACAGGCATAACCTTGTCGAGGTCGCCCTTGAGGTGCTCGCTTCGCATAGTTTCCTCTCGTGCGAGCATTTTGTCGGCGTTGCCCTTGATTGTGTTAATCTCGCCGTTGTGGACTATCATTCTGTTCGGATGAGCCCTCTGCCAACTCGGGTTTGTGTTGGTTGAAAAACGCGAATGCACAAGCGCGATTGCACTCTCAAAAGCTTTGTCCTGTAAATCAAGGAAGAACTCGCGCAAATCGCCGACAAGGAACATACCTTTATATACAATGGTTCTTGACGAGAGCGAAACAACGTATGTGTCCTCGTTGCTCTGCTCAAAAACCCTGCGCGCTACATAGAGCTTGCGGTCAAAGTCGAGACCCTTCTTCACACCGTCGGGACGAGCGATAAAGCACTGCTGAATGTCGGGCATACAGTCGAGAGCACGCTTGCCGATTGCGTTTTCGTTGTGGGGGACGTTTCGCCAGCCGAGGATGTTAAGACCCTCTTTCTCGGCGATTATCTCGAACATCTTCTTAGCCTGATTTCTCAGAAGCTCGTTCTGGGGGAAGAAGAACATTCCGACCGCGTAATCGCGCTCGCCCTTGAGCGTAATTCCGATTTCGGCTGCCGCCTTCCTGAAAAAGCTGTGAGAAATCTGTAAAAGAATACCTACGCCGTCGCCTGTCTTGCCGTCGGCGTCCTTGCCCGCACGGTGCTCGAGCGTCTCTACGATTGTCAGAGCGTTCTCAACGGTTGTGTGAGATTTTACGCCCTTGATATTTACAACCGCGCCGATTCCGCAGTTATCGTGTTCGTAACTCGGCGAATACAGGCTGTGTGTAAATTCCCTATCCATTCCAATCATCCTTTCGGCATATTTAACGTCAATTATTATACAGCCGTTATGAATGGTTGTCAATAGAAAATTGCATTTTTCTTTGTGAAAACTTTCATTTTTTTCTTTTATTTATATAAATTGAAAGACAAAAATAAATTAATTGCAAGAAAAATAAAAAAACTTGCAATTTCCTATTGACAAACGGATTTGGTTAGTGTATACTTACATCATCGACACAGCAAGGGTGCTGCAAACTCAGACTTATGGGTTTTCGGCACCCTTGCTTTGTTTATTTCAAAGTCATTTTAAGGAATGGAGAGAATACTATGAAAAACACGGCAGAACAGTTTGGAATCAATGTATTCAACGACAAGAAAATGCAGGAGAGGCTCCCCAAGGCTACCTACAAGGCTCTCAGAAAAACAATTGAGAACGGCGAGGCTCTCGACCTCAGCGTCGCAAACGTAGTCGCTAACGCGATGAAGGATTGGGCGGTTGAGATGGGCTGCACCCACTACACTCACTGGTTCCAGCCGATGACAGGCGTTACCGCTGAAAAGCACGACAGCTTCATCTGTCCCAACGGCGACGGTCAGATTATTATGGAATTTTCAGGCAAAGAGCTCATCAAGGGCGAGCCCGACGCTTCCTCGTTCCCCTCAGGCGGAATCAGAGCAACATTTGAGGCGAGAGGCTACACAACCTGGGACCCGACCTCACCCGCATTTATCAGAGACGGCACGCTGTATATCCCGACAGCCTTCTGTTCCTACACAGGAGAGGTTCTCGACAAGAAAACTCCGCTTCTGCGTTCGATGGAAAAGCTCAGCGGCGAGGCTTGCAAAATCCTCAGACTTCTCGGCAAGGACAGCGTAAAGAGAGTTACAACAACCGTCGGTCCCGAGCAGGAGTACTTCCTTATTGATAAGAAGATGTACGACGCTCGTCCCGATTTGATTTACACAGGCAGAACGCTTTTCGGAGCTATGGCTCCCAAGGGACAGGAGCTCGACGACCATTACTTCGGTTCCATCAAGACAAGAGTTGCGGCGTATATGCGCGACCTTGACGCGGAGCTCTGGAAGCTCGGCGTTCTCGCAAAGACAAAGCACAACGAGGTTGCTCCCTCACAGCACGAGCTTGCACCGATTTTTACAACCTCGAACATTGCGACAGACCACAACGAGCTGACAATGGAGGTTATGAAGAAAACCGCCGAGAAGCACGGACTTGTATGTCTGCTTCACGAAAAGCCCTTCGCGGGTGTTAACGGCTCGGGCAAGCACAACAACTGGTCAATCTCGACCGACACAGGCGAAAACCTGCTTGACCCCGGTAAGAAGCCCGAGGAGAACTTACAGTTTCAGCTCTTCCTCGCAGCTGTTGTCAAGGCTGTCGACGAGTATCAGGACCTTCTCAGAATCACTGTTGCGTCCGCGGGCAACGACCACAGACTCGGAGCTAACGAGGCTCCGCCCGCAATCATCTCGATGTACCTCGGCGACGACCTCGGAGCGCTGGTAGACAGCATTATCGACGGCAAGCCCTACACAAGCCACGACAAGGCTGATATGCAGACAGGCGTTGATGTTCTTCCCGATTTCAAGAAGGACAACTCAGACCGTAACAGAACCTCACCGTTCGCATTCACAGGCAACAAGTTCGAGTTCAGAGCTCTCGGCTCCTCGCTCAACATCGCTTGCCCGAACTATATGCTCAACACAATGGTTGCGGAGGAACTCAGCCAGTTCTACGCTGAGCTCAAGGACGCAGACGACCTCGAGGCAGCTCTCAAGGCGCTCATCAGGAAGGTTCTCTCCGAGCACAGAAGAATCATCTTCAACGGCGACAACTACTCAGACGAGTGGGTTGAGGAAGCCGAGAAGCGCGGACTTTGCAACTACAAGAGCCTTCCCGAGGCTATGGAGCACTACATCGACAAAAAGAACATCGACCTGTTCGCTCTCAACGGTATTGTAAGCGAAGCGGAAATGCACGCGAGATACGAAATCGAGCTTGAGCATTACTCCAAGCTTCTCCATATCGAGGCACTGACTATGGTCGATATGGCGAAAAAGAACATCACCCCCGCGGTTATCTCCTTTGTCAAGGAGCTTGCAGACGCCGCTGCGGTCAAGAAGAGCGTTTCATCAAAGGTTTCCACATATGCCGAGGAACAGCTTATCGACAGTCTCTCCGACAAGCTCGAGGAATTCGTAAAGAAAACCGACGAGCTCGACAAAGCAGTCAAGGCTTCGGGCGATTACACGGACAACCTCGAGCTCGCGAAGTATTACAGAAACACTGTATTCGAGCTTATGCAGGAGTTAAGAACGCTCGGCGACAGTATGGAAACAGAAACCTCGGCTGAGTACTGGCCTTATCCGTCATACGGCGAGATACTTTTCGGAGTATAAAAGCGTATTTCTTATCAACACAAAGGCGTGTTGTTCCCGACGGAGCAGCGCGCCCTTTTAATTATTTGGGAGATGAAAAACTATGAATGAAGCAATCAAAGAGTTTGTCACTCAGGCAACCTCTGAACAACTATTTGCAGTCTGGTTCCTGATCGGAGCCGCACTGGTATTCTGGATGCAGGCCGGCTTTGCAATGGTAGAAGCAGGCTTTACCAGAGCAAAGAACACAGGCAACATCATTATGAAAAACCTGATGGACTTCTGTATCGGTACAGTAACCTTTATCGCCATCGGTTTCTGCTTGCTGATGGGCGAGGATCTGGTCGGTTTTATCGGAAAACCCGGATTCGACCTCTTCACATCGTATCAGAACTTCAATTTTTCAAGCTTTGTATTTAACCTCGTATTCTGCGCCACAACCGCTACTATCGTTTCGGGCGCAATGGCAGAACGCACAAAGTTCCTCTCATACTGTATCTATTCAGGAATTATCTCCGCGTTCATCTATCCCATCGAGGCTCACTGGATTTGGGGCGGCGGCTGGCTCAACCAGCTCGGCTTCCACGATTTCGCAGGCTCCTGCGCTATCCATATGGTCGGCGGTATCTCCGCTCTCATCGGCGCGAAAATCCTCGGAGCACGTATCGGTAAGTTCAAGAGAAACAAGGAAGGCAAGGTCACAAAGGTCGGCGCTTTCCCCGGTCACAACATCGCTCTGGGCGCGCTCGGCGTGTTCATCCTTTGGCTCGGCTGGTACGGATTTAACGGCGCTGCCGCTACATCTGTCGCTCAGCTCGGCTCTATCTTCCTGACAACTACCGTAGCTCCCGCAATTGCTACCGTTACATGTATGATTTTCACCTGGGTTAAGTACGGCAAGCCCGACGTAAGTATGTGTCTGAACGCTTCGCTCGCAGGTCTTGTAGCTATCACGGCTCCCTGTGACGTAACAGACGCCTTCGGCGCTATCGTTATCGGTCTTGTTGCGGGTCTGCTCGTAGTATTCGGAGTATGGCTCCTCGACTACAAGCTCCACATCGACGACCCTGTCGGCGCGGTTGCTGTACATATGATGAACGGTATCTGGGGTACGCTTTCCGTAGGTTTGTTCGCTACAGACACAGCTCCCGGCTACGCAGTTGCCAACGCGGCAGGCAAGAAGCTCACAGGTTTATTCTACGGCGGCGGCTTCGAGCTTCTGGGCTTACAGTTTGTAGGCTTTGCGGCTGTTGCTTTATGGACTGCCGTTACTATCACAATCACATTCCTCCTCATCAAGAAGATTGTCGGTCTCAGAGTCAGCCGTGAAGAAGAAGTCACAGGTCTTGACGCTACCGAGCATAATATGCCTTCTGCATACGCAGGCTTCGCTATGATTCCCGAGTACATCGAGGAAGGCGACAACCCCGTTCTTGTCAGCGGCGACACACCTGTTGCGGAAGCTATCCCCGTTAAGAAGGTTCCGACATTTGACGAAAACGTACCGAAGCTCACAAAAGTTGAGATTGTATGTAAGGAGTCAAGGCTCGAACCCCTCAAGAACGCTATGATGGCAATCGGCATCACAGGTATGACCGTATCCCACGTTCTCGGCTGCGGCGCTCAGAAGGGCAAGCCCGAGTATTATCGCGGTGTACAGATTGAGGCTAACCTCTTACCCAAGGTACAGGTTGATATCGTGGTTTGCGCTGTACCTGTATCGGCTGTAATCGAAGCTGCCAAAAAGACGCTTTACACAGGACACATCGGCGACGGTAAAATCTTCGTATACGACGTCGAGGATGTTGTAAAGGTCAGAACGGGCGAAACAGGCTTCGACGCATTACAGGATGTAGAATAAGTTTTACAAGTGATATAGCTAGTTTCCCCCGAGGACGAAAGTCCATATCCATTCTTTACTATAGAAGGCGTATCCGCGGTTTTGCGGGTGCGCCTTCCTCCTTTAGGCACAAAATCAAAAAGATTCGCTCAAACACTTGAAAACCTACCAAAGTTGTGGTATTATTGTAGAAAATAATTCCTACTAAACAGATAGGTATATTAGGCATAGGTGATTTTATGGCATTGGATTTCAGCAATCAGGCACTCAGAAAAGCGGTAAGGTTTGACGAAATCGGAATAGAAAAGGAATGTCTGCGCATAACATCTGACGGCAGGCTCTCACACACTTCCCACCCCTTTTCCGAGGACGACCGCAACGTCAGCCGCGATTTCTGCGAAAATCAAATAGAATTTGTAAGCGACGTTTTTACGGACAGCTTTGCGCTGACGGAGCATATGAACAGGCTCCACGACAAGGTATACAGCAAAATCAGCGAAAACGGCGAGTACCTCTGGAGCTTCTCAAATCCGCCGTTCACAGACGGTGAGGACGATATCCCGATTGCGAAGTTCTCTCAGCAGAACAAGGGCAAGGAGGAATACCGCAACTATCTTTCCAAAAAGTACGGCAAAATGAAAATGCTGTTCTCGGGTATTCACTACAACTTTTCGTTCTCAGACGTTCTGCTCGGCGTATGCGGTCAGAGCAAGGATGAGTTGTACCTTGACCTCGCTGAAAAGCTGATAAAATACAGCTGGCTAATCGTATACCTCACGGCGGCGAGCCCTCTGCTCGACAGCTCCTATATCAGCAACACGGCGCTCAGCGAGATTGACCGCTACCGCTATGCCTCGGTACGCTGCGGCGACGCGGGATATTGGAACGACTTTATCCCGACGCTGAGCTACAGCTCGGTCGAGAGCTACGCCGACAGTATTCAGAAATACATCAGCTCGGGGCTGCTGAAATCCTCGGGCGAGCTCTACTACCCCATCAGGCTCAAGCCGAGGGGCGAAAACACGCTTGAAAGGCTCAAAAACGGCGTTAACCACATCGAGCTGCGAATGCTCGATATTAATCCGTTCTCGCGCGTCGGAATTATGCGCGAGGACGTGGACTTTATACATCTGCTTATTCTCTGGCTTTGCTCGCTTGACAAGGCTGACCTCAGCGACCGCGAGCAAATCCGCGCAATTGAAAACATCAAAACCGCCGCGCTGTACGACGATTCAAACAGGATTATTCTCGACGGCGAAAGCATATGCGTAAGGAGAGCCGCAAAGGAAACTCTTGACAAAATCCGAGACTTTGCTCAGAAATACCTACCCGAGTTTTTCGAAGCGCTCGACTTTCAGTACAAGAAGCTCGGCGGAAACCGCTACGCGCGGCTCGTGAGAGACAGGTTCGGCTCCGATTATCTGAACCTCGGGCTTGAGCTCGCGCGGCAATACGCAGAAAGGGGCGACCCATATGTGTGAATTATTCGGATTCTCGGCGCGTGACGAAATCTACGCAAACGAATACTTGCGGACGTTTTTTTCTCACAGCGACAAGCACCCTCACGGCTGGGGGCTCGCTTGCGTATCGAGAAACGGCGCGCTCATAGAAAAGGAGAGCATACGGGCTCTTGACAGCCATTACCTCGGCGAAAGGCTATCGCAGCCGATAACCGAGAAAATTCTGCTCGCGCATATCCGTTACGCGACAATCGGTAATGTGGAGTACCGCAACTGTCATCCCTACACGGGAAAGGACAACTTCGGCAGGACGTGGACGCTCATTCACAACGGCACGATTTTTGACTATCCGCCGCTTGAGAAATATGTAAAAAAGCAGAGCGGAGACACGGACAGCGAGAGGATTTTCCTCTATATTCTCGACAAAATCAATCTGGCGCAGAAGGAGAAAAAGGCGAAACTCAGCTTTGAGGAGCGGTTTGAAATTCTCGACTGCGTCGTGAAAAATATGTCGAGAGGCAACAAGCTCAACCTCATACTCACCGACGGACACTACGTCTATGTACACACCAACTGCAAGAAAACGCTTCATTATCTCGAAAGCGACGGAACGACAATCTTTTCAACTCAGCCGCTCAGCGACGAGGGTTGGAAGGAAGTGAGCTTTGCGCAGCTTCTTGCGTACAAGAAGGGCAGGCTTGCGCTTGCGGGAACGGCGCACGGCAACGAGTATGTCGAGAACGAAGAGCAAATCAAGCTGCTCTATCAGATTTTCTCGAACCTTTAATAGGAGTAAATTTATGGACAAAAAAACTGTTATCGACCTGCTGTACCGCCGCTATATCGAGCCGACAAGACACTGGCGGCAGGATTATATCGGCGTGGAAATCGAAATGCCGATTGTCAATCTGAACAAGGAAGCCGTGGACTTCGATGTTATCCACAGACTCACGCACAAGTTCATTGAGCGTTTCGGCTTCAAGGCAGCAGGCATTGACGACCAAGGCAACATCTACTCGGCTCAGAGCCCGAAAAACGGCGACATCCTCTCGTACGACTGCTCGTACAACAACCTCGAGCTGTCGTTCGGCAAGGAGCGGAGCCTTGCGGAGATTCACAGCCGATTCAAGAGCTACTACAGCTTCATTCAGGAGTATTTCAGGGAGTACAACTACACGCTGACGGGTATGGGCGTAAACCCGTACCGCAAGTACAATCACAATGTTCCGATTGAGAACGGACGCTACAGAATGCTGTTTCATCATCTTGCGTCTTACAAAAATTACGAGCTCCCGATGTACTTTCACGAATATCCTGACTTCGGCACGTTCTCAAGCGCGTCTCAGGTTCAGCTCGACGTCGAATACGACAAGCTCCCGATGACGCTCAACGCGTTCTCGAAGCTCGAGCCGATAAAGGCGCTGCTGTTCAACAATTCGCTGCTGCTCGGGGAGCACGGCGAGCTGAGCTGTGTGCGCGATATGTTCTGGGAGAACAGCACCCACGGAATTAATCCGCACAACATCGGTATGTACGAGTGCGACATCGAGAACGTGGACGATATCCTCAGCTACATCTCGTCCACCAGCATTTACTGCGTCGAACGCGGCGACAAGTATATTAACTTTGAGCCGATAAACATCGTGGAGTATATGACCTCGGACACAATCGAGGGCGAATACTACGAAAACGGCGGGTACAAAAAAATAAGCTTCACACCCGAAGCTGACGATATAAAGTACCTCAGAACATTCAAGTTCGAGGATTTGACATTCAGAGGCACGGTCGAGTTCCGCAGCGTTTGCTGTCAGCCGATTCACGACTGTATGAGCTCGGCGGCATTTCACGCGGGACTTATGGATAAGCTTGACGAGCTCGCCTATATCCTCGACAACGACACAACGCTCTACCACAACGGCTATAACCAGAGCGAGCTTCGAAAACTCTTTGTCAGAAGCGAGCTGCCCGAATTCATTAATCAGGACAAGGTCTACGCTCTGGCTGAAAAAATCGTCAACATTAGCCGAGAGGGCTTGAAGCAAAGGGGTCTCGGCGAGGAAAGGTTTCTCTCCCCTCTCTATGAACGGATTGAAACGAGAACCAATCCCGCAAAGTCGATGACCGCCAGGCTGAAAAACGGCGAGAGCCTCGAGAGCGTTGTAAAAAGCTTTGCAGAATTATAACTGAACGCTCTCTAACTGTCCTTATATAATAGTTAAAAACTGTCTCTTTAAAAAGGACAGTCATTGAGCTATAATCACTTGCATAAGGCAATAACCTTCAAAGACAGTTAGGAGTAATCAATATGAAAAAACAAGGAACATTTTCAATCTTTCAAATCACAATCACGGCGCTTTTCATCGCGCTGACATATGTGTTTACGGCGTTCATCAACATCAGGCTGCCCGTCGCCGCTAACGGCGGACTTATCCACCTCGGCAACGTGCCGCTCTTCGTCGGCGCTATCCTGTTCGGCAGACGCGTCGGAGCGATTGCGGGCGGCGTCGGAATGGCGCTGTTCGACCTGTTCTCGGGCTGGACCGCGTGGGCGCCGTTTACCCTCGTTATTGTGGGACTGATGGGCTACACCGTCGGATTAATCGCCGAGAAAAGCCCCAAGTTCTACTGGTACATTATTTCTATGGCGATTGCCTGCGCAATCAAGATTGTCGGCTATTACATTGCCGAGGCGATAATCTATCAGAACATCGTCGTACCAATCGGTTCAATCCCCGGCAACCTCCTGCAAATCGGCTGCGCCGCGGTGATTGTCGCGGTCGTAATCGTTCCGCTGAAAAAGGCGGTTCAGGCGATTTTTCCGAAGTCGCTGTTAAAAGCATAACATACTAAAAAGAGCCGCAACCGCGGCTCTTTCCTTTTATTCATATGTAAGCCCGAAGCCCCGTTCGTAGAGGATACTGTCGGTAAAGCTGTAAGTGCTGTCAAGCTCGGGGATATCGACGGGGAGCTTAGCAGAAGGAGCGTCGTCCTCGCTGAACATCATATACAGCGCCGCGGAAATGTTGGGTCCGTACTGCTCGATTTCAGTCTCCTTGCCTGTGGGGTCGGAGCTCATAGAGCAGGGCATATACGCGAGCATAATCGCGTCGGAGCTTTGGAACCTTGCGGCGTCGTACGGCAGACTTGCCGACATCACGATAAACCTCGCGCCGTTTGCGTGAGCCCTTTCGGTGAGCGCGTCCGCCATATATGACACGTCGTTTTTGAGACCGTCGGCGGAATAAATCTCAGACACAAATATCACATTGTCCGCGCCCTTAATCAGGGGCAGAACTTTCTTTGCGGTCTTATTATTATATGAATAGACCTCAACCGCTGCTCCGCTCGGAAGCTTTCCGTCGGCGGTCAGCTTGTTGACCGCGTAGTTAATCGAGGTGATTTCCTCATCATACGGAACGAGAACAACCGTCTTTTCATCGGAATTTGTGAGAGGCAGAGCGCTTTCGTTCTTCACCAGAGTGATTCCGCGCTCGGTGAGCTCCCACTCCTTGTCGTGGTTTGTCCCGGAGCCTACAAAGCTTACCGCCTTTTCGACCCTTTCCTCAATATCGGAGCTCTCGTAGGTATCGAGCAGACCGTTATTATCCTTAAGAGTGAGGATTCTCGTGACCGCCGCGTCGACCGCCTTTATCGGGATTTCACCCTTATCGGTGAGATTAGCGAGCTCCCGTATGTACTTGTCCATCTGCCTGAAGCCCTCGGTCGTGTAGGTCGTGACGGGCATAAGCAGAATATCAACGCCCGCGTAGCTGTGCTTTTTGAGCGAGCGCCTGATGTCGTCCGTGATTTTGGTGACGTATTCGCGGTCGCCGTTGTCGTTATAACGGATTGAGGGCATAATCATCTGCTCAATCTTTTCCTCGGTCGTCATTGAAGCGAGCACCTGCTCGACGCTGTTTGTCTCCTGAGGGACAGTCACCGCCTGAGGGATTGGCGAGGTTTCGGACTTGGTCTGCTTCTGAGCCGACGAGGCTTTTTCCGCCTTCGCGCACGACGCGAGAACCGCCGCTGCGAGCAGCACCGCAATAATCGCCGAAAGTGTCTTTTTTACCATATATTTCTCCTTTACGGGTCTTGTTTAACAGAAATTTGTCGTAGTTGATATTATCATAATTCTACAAAAACGTCAACAAAACCGCCCTGTATTTCTAACCCGAAACGGTGTGCATTTCACTTGTATTTTTTCCAAAAATGTGCAATAATCTAAAAAGAGTATTTTGAAAGGTATGTTATATGAAAAATCTGAAAACAACCGTTCAGGCGGTTCTTATCTTAATACTTTCGATTTCAATATTTCTTTGCGCCGTTCCGTTCAACGCTGAAGAGGTTGCGACAAACGAGACAGCTGTTGTCGAGGGCGATGACATCCCCGATGTTGAACCCGAGTCCTACGTCGCAAGTCCGCTTGCGGGCAAGGTTATCTACGCCGACGGTGACAGCATAACCCGAGGCGCGAGAATCAGCGTAGCCTCAACGCTCGGAGTAAGACCGACATATTCGGCGCTTACCGCGTACCGCAACGACGCTTGCGTCATTAACAACGCGATTTCCTCAACCACAATGTCCTGCGCAACATTGAACGGCAAGGAATACACGCCGTATTCCTCGAGGATTTACAAGCGTTATCTTCAGGCTCCCGCAGGGGTTGACTACCTCACGCTGTGGTTTGGCTGGAACGACAACCACGTCGGACAGTATATGATGCGCGAGCAGTGGCTCAAGAAGATGTACGGCAAGACGATTTACTATCCCTTAGACCCCAAGCAAATCGGCAAGGGCAAGTTTGCGACAGCGTTTCAGAAGGAATCGTGCGACAAGGCTGTCGGCTATATCAACGGCAAAAGATTTCAGGGCGCGGACTACTTCAACAGGCTGTTCATCGGCGACGAGCACAGCACGTCGAGAAGAACGTTCTGGGGAGCATACAGCTTTGTGCTCAAATATCTGACAACCAGCCCCAAGTACAAAAACACAAAGATTGGTATCGTGGTTCCGTACGGCTGTACAAAGGCTATGCGAAACGCTGTAAGACGAATAGCGAGGAAGTTTGGCGTTTACTGTCTCGACCTTTACGCTGACAACCAGCGCCTGTTCTACGGCAAGGAATCGGGCTTCAAGTACTATACCAAGGCGCAAATCCGAAGAAACAGGAGAGTATACCTCGCGGACGGAACTCACCCGAACCGCAAGGGACATCGGGTTCTCAGCTATATTTACGAGGACTGGCTAAAATCAATGTAACGAAAAACCGACCCGAGGGTCGGTTTTTTTGCCGTAATATCAGATTTCGAGGATAGCGTCCTTCATACTCCTGACGTACTCGCCGACATACTTCGGAGCGTCCGCGCCGTACTTTTCGAGGAGCTTGATTATCGCGGAACCGACAATCGCGCCGTCGGAAACACCCGCCATTTTTTTCGCCTGCTCGGGGGTTGAAATACCGAAGCCGATTGCGCACGGAACGTCGGTGTTCTCGCGGATAACGCTGACAATCGCGTCGAGGTCGGTCTTTATCTCGCTTCTGACACCCGTAACGCCGAGGCTCGAAACCACATAGATAAAGCCCTCGGCTTCCTTTGCAATCATACCGATTCTGTTCTCCGAGGTCGGCGCAATCAGCGAAATCAAATCGACGCCGTACTTGTGACAAATCGGGAGAAAATCGTCCTTTTCCTCAAAGGGAATATCGGGGAGAATGAGTCCGTCGATTCCAATCTGAGCACAGGTGGAGATAAACCTCTCGGAGCCGTAGGAGAAAACGACGTTTGCGTAGGTCATAAAGACCATCGGGACGGTTACGTCTGTTCTGAGGTCACGCACGAGGTCAAAGACCTTGTCGGTGTTGACTCCGCCCTTGAGCGCTCTGAGGTTTGCTCCCTGAATTACGGGACCCTCGGCTGTCGGGTCGGAGAAGGGGATTCCGAGCTCGATTAAGTCGGCGCCGTTCTCGACTGCCGCTCTGACAACCGCCGCGGTTGTGGCGAGGTCGGGGTCGCCGCAGGTGATAAACGGTATGAATGCCTTGCCGTTTTTGAAAGCGTTAGCAATCTTACTCATAAATATCCTCCCCTCTGTAACGGGCAATCGCGGCGCAGTCCTTGTCGCCTCTGCCCGAAATTGTGATAACAATAATCTTGTCCTTATCCATAGTCGGAGCGAGCTTTATCGCCTGAGCTACGGCGTGGGACGATTCAATCGCGGGGATAATTCCCTCGGTTTTTGAGAGGTACTCAAATGCGTTGACTGCCTCGTCGTCGGTAACCGCAACGTACTTTGCGCGTCCGATGTCGTGCAGATACGCGTGTTCGGGTCCGACTCCGGGATAATCAAGTCCCGCGGAAATTGAGTAAACAGGCGCAATCTGACCGAACTCGTCCTGACAGAAATAGGACTTCATTCCGTGGAAAATTCCGAGCCTGCCTGTCGAGATTGTCGCCGCGGTCTCGAAGGTGTCGATACCTCTGCCCGCAGCCTCGCAGCCGATAAGCTCGACCTGAGCGTCGTCTATGAAATGGTAGAAGCTTCCGATAGCGTTTGAACCGCCGCCTACGCAGGCGAGCACAGCGTCGGGAAGTCTGCCCTCTTTCTCGAGCATCTGCGACTTGATTTCCTTGGAGATTACCGCCTGAAAATCCCTGACAATCGTCGGAAACGGATGAGGTCCCATAACGGAACCTAGGCAGTAATGCGTGTCGCTTATGCGGTTAGTCCACTCTCTCATAGCCTCTGAAACGGCGTCCTTGAGAGTTGCCGTGCCTGTCTTGACGGGGATAACCTCTGCGCCGAGCAGCCGCATACGATAGACGTTGAGCGCCTGACGGATTGTGTCCTCCTCGCCCATAAAGACGACGCACTCCATACCCATAAGCGCCGCCGCTGTAGCGGTCGCAACTCCGTGCTGACCCGCGCCTGTCTCGGCAATCAGTCTGGTTTTGCCCATTTTCTTGGCAAGCAGAGCCTGACCGAGCACGTTGTTAATCTTGTGAGCGCCTGTGTGGTTCAGGTCCTCGCGCTTGAGATAGATTTTGGCTCCGCCCAAATCCTCTGTCATACGCTCGGCATAATAGAGAAGCGACGGTCTGCCCGCATAGTTATTGAAAAGCTCGGTGAGCTCACGGTTGAATTCGGGGTCGTTTTTGTAGTGGTTATACGCTTCCTCGAGCTCGATGATAGCGTTCATCAGAGTTTCGGGGATATACTGTCCGCCGTGAATTCCGAAGCGTCCGTTGGGGTTTGTCATAGGTTTCCTTCCTTTCTGACGGCAGATACGAACTCCGCCATTTTGTTTCTGTCCTTAACGCCGTCTGTCTCGATTCCCGAGCTGACATCTACGGCGTAAGGTCTGAGCTCTCTGACGGCTCTGACCGCGTTGTCCGTATCGAGACCGCCCGCAAGAAAATACGGACGGCTGATACCCTGTATCAGCGACCAGTCAAAGCTTTTGCCGTCGCCCTTGCCCGCGTCGAGCAGAACACAGTCGGCAGAGCTTTTTTCGGCGTTCAGAACATCCGCCGTGCTCTTGACGGTGAACGCCTTGATAATCGGTCTATCGGTGACAAGCTTGAGCTTATTTATATATTCGTCGTCCTCGTCTCCGTGGAGCTGGGCGATATCGATAACGCCGAGGTTGAGAAGCGAGCTGACCTCATTGATGTCGGCGTTCACGAAAACTCCGACCGCCTTGATTTCGGGCTTGAGCTCCGCTTTGAGCTCGACCGCTTCAATGTGCGTTACTCTGCGTTTGCTTTTTTCGGCGAACACAAAGCCGATAAAATCGGGAGCGAGGGCGTTTGCCGCCTTGATATCCTCTTTTCGGCTCAGTCCGCAAAGTTTTATCTTAGTCATATTTTACCTCTGAGCTCCTGAAGCTTTGCTTTCTTGTCCTCGGCGCGCATAAGCGTTTCGCCGATTAACACCGCGTCGGCTCCGATTTCACGCAGAGCGGCGATATCCTCGGCGGTTTTTACTCCGCTTTCCGAGACGAAAAGAATATCGCTCGGGATAAGCTCGCGAAGTCTGCGGCTGTTGTCCGTATCGACCGAAAAATCCTTGAGATTTCGGTTATTAACACCGATAAGCCTTGCGCCCGCGTTCACGGCTGACCTGACCTCGTCCTCGTCGTGAGCTTCGACGAGCGCCGACAGACCGAGACTGTCACAGATTTCAATGTAGCTTCTGAGCTGAGCGTCCGAGAGTATCGAGCAGATGAGAAGCACCGCCGAGGCTCCCAGAAGCTTTGCCTCGTATATCATATATTCATCGACCGTGAAGTCCTTGCGTATACAGGGAATGTTCACGGTTTTCGCAATTTCTCTGAGATATTCGTCACTGCCGAGGAACCATTTGGGCTCGGTCAGAACCGAGATACACTCCGCTCCCGCGTTTTCGTACGCTTTTGCGATTTCCAGATACGGAAATTCGGGCGCGATAAGACCCTTTGAGGGCGACGCCTTTTTGCATTCGCAGATAAAGGAGATGTCCTCGCCCTTCAGCGCGTTCTCAAAGGCAAAACTGCCCTCAGGAAGACTGAGCGCCTGAGCTCTGAGCTCTTCGGCAGAAACCGACATTTTGGCGCGGGTCACGCGGATTTTTGCGTAGTCGGCAAGCTGGTTCAAAATCGTCATATGTTGCTGACCTCAATGAGCTTTTCGAGCGTTGCCGCCGCCTTGCCCGAGTCAATCAGCTCCGCGGCGAGCTTCACGCCGTCAGACATACTGTCAGCCTTGCCGCCGATGTACAGCGACGCTCCCGCGTTGAGGAGCACGGCGTTGCGCTTGTGACCCTTCTGACCGTTCAGGATATCGCGCGTAATCTGAGCGTTTTCCTCGGGAGTTCCGCCGACCAAATCCTGCTTGGTGCAGTAGTCAAAGCCGAAGTCCTCGGGGGTAATTGCGTAGGTCTTGTACCAGCCGTCGCGCATTTCGCAGATTGTTGTCGGGGAGCTCAGTGAGATTTCGTCGAGCTTATCCTGACCGTAAACTACCATTCCGCGCTTTACGCCGAGGCTGATGAGAACCTGAGCAAGCGGCTCAACGAGGTAGCCGTCGTAAACGCCGAGAAGCTGCATTTTCGGAGAACCGGGGTTAGTGAGGGGTCCGAGAATATTGAAAACGGTGCGGAAGCCGAGCTCTCTTCTGATAGCTCCGACGTACTTCATCGAGGTGTGGTATTTCTGAGCGAAGAAAAAGCACATTCCGACCTTGTCGAGCAGCTCTACGCA
Organism: uncultured Eubacteriales bacterium; assembly: GCA_900315785.1. Lineage (GTDB taxonomy): Bacteria > Bacillota > Clostridia > Oscillospirales > Acutalibacteraceae > Ruminococcoides. The sequence goes on along the minus strand of ONAL01000004.1, from coordinate 37,882 downwards.
CTTCTCGGGGCTCTGGTTGATGTTAACGCCGAGGGCTTCGAGACAGTCGGCTGTGCCGCTCTTTGAGGAAGCGGCGCGGTTGCCGTGCTTGGCAACCTTCATTCCGCCCGAAGCGGCGATAATCGCCGAGGTGGTCGAGATGTTGAAGCTGTGCGCGTTGTCGCCGCCTGTGCCGACAATTTCGAAGAGGTCATAGTTTGTGGTAACCTTTGTTGCGTGGTCGCGCATAGCCGCGGCGCAGCCCGCGATTTCGTCGGTGGTTTCGGCACGCGCGCTCTTGGTGGAGAGTGACGCGAGGAAAGCCGCGTTCTGAGTCGCCGAGGTGTTGCCGCTCATAATTTCGTTCATTACGCTGTACGCCTCGTCGTAGGTTAAATCTTCCTTATTTACTATCTTAACGATTGCTTCTTTAATCATAATTACTCTCCTTTGATAAAGTTATATAACATTGTTTTTCCGTCGGGTGTGAGGATTGATTCGGGGTGGAACTGCACGCCGAAAATCGGATAATCGGCGTGACGGACGCCCATAACCTCGCCGTCCTCTGTGATTGCCGTCACCTTGAGACAATCGGGAAGGGTGCCCTCGTCAACCGCGAGCGAGTGATATCTCGCTACAGGCGCCGTTTCGGGACAGCCCTTGAAGAGCTGACACTGCGTGTCGAGCCTGGCGTCGCTCTGCTTGCCGTGCATAAGGCGCTTCGCGTATGTGACCGTCGCGCCGAACGCGGAACAGATTGCCTGATGACCGAGGCACACGCCGAGTATCGGGAACCTGTCGCCGAGCTGCTTTACAACGTCGATGATAATGCCTGCGTCCTCGGGACGACCCGGACCCGGGGAGAGTATGATTCTGTCGGGGTTGAGCTCCCCGATTTGGCTTACAGTCATCTCGTCGTTTCTGATGACCCTGATATCGGGCTCGATTTCCCCTATAAGCTGATATAGATTATAGGAAAAGCTGTCATAGTTGTCAATCAGTAAAACCATTATTCAATCCCCCCTGCAAGCTCCAAGGCTCTCAGCGAAGCCTTCGCCTTGTTGAGACATTCCTCAAATTCCTTTTCGGGAACGGAGTCGGCGACAATTCCCGCGCCGCTTCGCACGAAAACTCTGCCGTTCTTTTTGTAGGCGATACGGATTGCGATACAGGTATCCATATTGCCCGTGAAATCTATATAACCGATTGCGCCGCCGTAGATACCGCGCTTGTTGTTCTCGAGCTCGCCGATGAGCTGGCAGGCGCGGATTTTCGGGGCTCCCGAGAGTGTTCCCGCAGGGAGCACAGCCTCGATTGCGTCGAGCGCGTCCTTGTCATCACGGATTATTCCGCGGACGGTCGAGCCGATATGCATAACGTGGGAGTAGCGCTCAATTGAATGGAGCTTCTCCACCTCCACGGTGCCGAAGCGGCTGATTTTTCCGAGGTCGTTTCTGCCGAGGTCCACGAGCATATTGTGCTCTGCAAGCTCCTTTTCGTCAGCCAGAAGCTCACTTTCGAGCGCCTTGTCCTCGGCTTCGGTCTTGCCTCTGGGACGTGTTCCCGCAAGCGGAAAGGTGTGGAGAATACCGTCCTCGAGCTTGACGAGGGTTTCGGGAGAAGCTCCCGCGACCTCAACGTCGGTGCCCGAAAAATAGAACATATACGGCGACGGATTAATCGTCCTGAGTATGCGGTAGGTGTTGAGCAGACTGCCCTCGAACGGAGCGCTGAGACGGTTGGAGAGCACAATCTGGAAGATGTCGCCCTCGCGGATATGATTCTTGGCACGCTCAACCATTGAGCAGTACTGTTCTCTGTTAAACAGCGGAGTGACCTCGCCGAGAAGTCTGCCGCCCTTTTCCTCTGATTTTGAGCCTGTTCTGAGGAGCTTTGCGAGGTCTCTGAGCTCGGACGCGGCTTTTTCGTACTCCGCGTCGATATCATCGAGCTTCATATTGACTATGAGAACGAGCTTCTGCCGAGCGTTATCGAAGGCGATTACCTTGTCAAAGAGCATAAGGTCGACGTCCTTGAACTGCTCCACGTCCTCGACCTCGCGCTTGACTGTCGGCTCGCTGTAGCTGAGATAATCGTAGGAAAAATATCCCACAAGTCCGCCCGTGAACGACGGCAGATAATCAAAGCGCGGGCTCTTGTAGCCGCTGAGGATTTTTCTGAGATATGCCGAGGGGGCGTCGGTTGTGACCGTCTTTGACCCTGCTTTCAGCTCGCCGTTGATACAGGTGATTTCGAGCTTGGGGTTATAGCCCATAAACGTGTAGCGTCCCCATCGCTCGTTCGCCTGAGCGGATTCGAGCATATAACAATGGGTCGAAACATTCTTGAGCACCTTCATAGTCTCAATCGGCGTGGTGAAGTCCGAGAGAATCTCACAGCTCAGCGGAAGCACGCTGTAATCGCCCGACGAGGCAATTTTTCTGACTTCGTCAACGGTAGGTCTAATCTCCATAACAAATCTCCTTAAAATGAAAAACGTCCCTGACAGAAACTGTCAAGGACGATAAAATCGCGGTGCCACCTTGATTCACGGAAACCCGTGCGCTTAGCGGGATACAAGCATATCCCCGGCAAATTACGTCTGCCTGCAACGTCGCAGAATACTCCGATTGCTCGTTTGACTGCGCCCTCGGCGGTCCATTTGACAACTTGTTTCTCACCCGACTCTCAGCGCCGCGGGCTCTCTGTAGAGGCATGATTGCCTTTATCTCCGCTTCAACGGTTTAATGTAATAAATTGTAAGAATTATAGCACTAAATCCTCAGTTTGTCAATAACTAAGACTGAATATTTTTTATTAAAACGGCAAAAGTCACGCTGACGTTTTGGAAACGGGAAAAATCTGATTACAAATAATACCTCCCTGAACGGGTCAGCTTTCAGGGAGGCCTTGAAGGAGTGATCGTGAAAATCACATACGAGAAATTGTGTTAATCATCGTAGTCATTGCGCCTTACGCTCTGACGATAACGAAGCGGCGTTGTGTTGAAGTAATTCTTGAACGCCTTGGTGAACTTGGTCTGCTTGGAATAGCCTGTTTTTTCAGAGATTTCGCCGACCTTCATACTGGAGGTCGCGAGCTTTGCCGCAGCCCATTCCATACGAACCTTGGTCTGGTATTCCTTGAAGCCGTATCCGTACTGCTTTTTGAAATACTTCTTGACGGTGGTGTCGCTCACACCGTACTTTTCGGCAAACTGAGCCGCAGTGTACTTTGTACCGAAGTCCTCGGAAAGACAGCGGTAAATATCGCGCGCGATAACAATCTGCTTGTCCTCGAGGTTTGCCTTCTGGGGCAGAACGCTGTTCTTGAGGTCGTTTGACAGGTTATGAATAATTTCAAGCGTGAGAGCGATAACCATAATACCCTCTACGCCGTCGAGACCTGCCGCAAGCAGTTTATCAAGCGTCTGCTCGGAGTTCTTGGAAATGCTGAAAATATAGCCGTCGCTGTCGAAAACCTCTTCCTCGGGAAGATACATCGACTCGAGCACAAGCCTTAACATCCTGAACATCGAGCTCTGGTTGGTGAGAGATTCCTGAACGGCAATTTCCACACCAGCGAAATCATCGGTTGTAAAACCGAAACTGAGGTTGTCGCCGACGCCGTAGTCGGTCACAATCTGACCTTCGGAAATCGTATCGGTTTTTCCGTTAATCGTAAACTCGCAGCTGCCGCGCTGACAAATCAGAGCGCGTACATACCTTTCCCTGCTGCCCTTACGGAAACCGAGCTTCCACAGGTCGGGCAAATCCGAGGTGTGCAAATCATAAAAGATAAGCTGTAAGCTCTTGTAGGGCTGATAGGATACAATTTTTCCGCCGTTTTCCGCCAGTGTATATTCAACACGTTTTTTACGTTCGTTTCTGAGAGTACCGTCCTCTTTGAGATGACTTATTTTTTCAGGTTTCACGTGCTCACCTCATTTTGGATAATTATCCATATTATTACCAATACCCCTTGATTTTATCACACCGTATTTTTTATTACTACCCACTTTTAGAGCATTTGAACCTTTCAGAGCGATTTTCGCGTAAAAAACACAGATTTCTTTTTTATATTTATTCATTATTTGAATACGTATTGGAATTCACTGTAAAAAATATATGGGCGGTGACAAAATATCTCCGCCCGTTATTGTGATATTAAATTACTTTTATGCGTCTGAGCGCTTTGACGTACTGATTTTTGACGCCGTTTTCCTGCTCGGCTTTGCAGATACTTTTGACAGTTTCAAGGAGCTCGCTGTCTTTGAAACAGTCAAGCAGAATTATCCTAGAAAGCGCGTAGGCGCTGCCCCATCGAACGACCGTGCCGTCGTTCTTTGTGTTTTCGATAAGCAGCGGAATTGCGTCCGCGAGCTCATCGGGATAATCTGACGCCATATTGCCGACAATTCGCGAAGCTTCCCGCTTGCACGAGTTGTTCTCACAACCGATATACGGCACCGCAAGCCTGAGATAATCCGAGCCAAGGTGTTTGAGCTTCTTGCAGGTAATCATCTCAATCGCTTCGAGCAGCGTCGCGATTTGCTTTTCGTTGAGCTCCGTTCTCCTCTCGTCAAAGCTCTCGGGCGCAAAATCGCCGTCAAGGATTGCCTGAGCAGTAAGCTCACGCGCTTCAAGCTTTTTTATCCCCTTTCGGGTGAGTATTTCAAATACATCCATAATTACCTCTCAGTATGCCACGCGGAAACCGCGCTCGTTCTTTTCGGGCTCGACCGATTTGACGCGCATATTCGTGATTCGGATATACGAACCGCGCTCGATTGCGGCGAGCACGTCGTCAATCTGTCCCTGTGTACCCTGAATCTCCATTGTCACGGAGCCGTCGTACTCGTTTCGTACCCAACCCGTCGCGCCGTAGAGCTGCGCGGCGTGGTATGCAGTGAATCTGAAGCCCACAGCCTGAACCTCGCCGTAAAAATTTATGTGCTTTCTGATAACGTTTTTTCTGAACATAGCCGCACCCTCGCTGATATTTCTCAAGAAAATTATAACAGACAGGGTCAGAAAAGTCTATGCTTTCAGGAAAGAAGCTTTGCGATTTCCTTGGGCTTGAGCACCTTTCCGTACGCAATGACCTTTTCGTTCACAACGAGAGCAGGCATTGACATTGCGCCGTACTGCATAACCTTTTCCATATCGGTGATGTACTCGACCTCAACCTGAATACCGAGGTCAGCTGCCGCTGTTTTTGTGTTCTCAAACATCTGATGACAAGCCTTGCAGCCTGCACCGAGCACCTTTATGCTCTGAACGTTGCCCTCTGCCTTTTCTGCCGATGACTCCGAGCCCGAGCAGCAGCAGGGTTTTGTTTCGTCCTTTTTGCGATTGAATAATGACATAGTATTCTCCTTTATTTATACAAGTAAAAATTGAAGCGCGTTGAACGCGTATCCTACTATTATGATTCCCGCGGCGCAGATTGCTATGAATATTCCGAGGAGCTTTGCCTTGACTGCCTTTTTGAGCATAATCATTGACGGCAGAGAAAGCGTCGTCACGCCCATCATAAACGACAGCACAACTCCGAGCAGAGCGCCCTTTCCGAGCAGAGCCTCGGCTATCGGGATTGTGCCGAAGATGTCGGCATACATCGGAATTCCGCACACGGTCGCAATGATTACTCCGAACGGGTTGTTGCCGCCCAGCGCCGTAACGACCCAGTCCTCGGGTATCCAGTTGTGAATCACGGCGCCGATACCGACTCCGACCAGCACATATGGAAAGACCTTCTTTGCGGTTGACAAAACCTCGCCCCAGGCATACCTTAGCCTGTCGGAGAAGCGCAGTTCATTCTGCGGGATATCGAGCTGTTTTGCGTTTCTGATGTAGTCCTGAACCTGGTTTTCAAGGTGCAGTTTTTCTATCAGAGTGCCGCCCGCGACAGCGATTACGAGACCCAGAATCACGTAGACGACGGCAACCTTCCAGCCGAAAATGCTCATCAGCAGAACGAGGCTTCCGAGGTCAACCATAGGCGACGAAATCAGAAACGAGAACGTCACACCCAGCGGCAATCCCGCGCTCGTGAATCCGATAAACAGCGGTATTGACGAGCAGGAGCAGAACGGCGTCACCGTTCCGAGCAGAGCGGCGATAATACGCGCGCCGAGCCCGTTAAATCTGCCGAGCAGCTTTTTGCTGCGCTCAGGCGGAAAAAAGCTCTGAATATACGAGATAATCAGAATCAGAAATCCGAGCAGAAGCATAATCTTGACCGTATCGTACAGGAAGAAGAGCACGCTGCCGCCGAGCTTGCTCTTTACGTCAAGACCGCAGATTGAGAGCAGCCACGAAAAGAAACGCTCCAGCCACCTCATTCCGAGGATTTCGTTTTGAATAAAACTCCACATAATACCTCACCACACATCGATAAATCGAAAACTATCTATGTGTTGTCCTGAATTAAAGCCGTGAAATCACGGCTCAATTTCCTTTGTGTTCGTAAGCTCCGCCAAAACCCTGAGCGCGGTCTGAGCACCCTCGGGCGATATGGAATAGTGCGTCCATTTGCCTTCCTTACGTCCGACCACCAGTCCCGAATCGCAGAGTATCTTCATATGGTGGGACATTGTGGGCTGAGAAACGTCGATTTCCTCGTTGAGACGGCAGGCGCATTTTTCACCTGATTTCAGCAGCTTCAGAATTCTTATGCGGTTTTCATCACAGAACGCCTTGAACATTTCGGCGGTTCTCTTGTCGCTTGGTTCCATATTATTCACCACACATAGAAAAGTGTCTATGTATTTATTGTATCATCTTTTCGGTTTTTGTCAAGCCTGCTTTTCGACAAGCGACAACATTTTCTTGTAAAGCTCGGGGAATTCCTTGCGGAATGAGAGGTAGGGCTTGTAGCTGCCGTCGATTGCGAAGAAGTGCGAGCTGACGCCCTCGTAGCAGAGCTCGTCGGTATCGGTGTTGAATATCTGATACGCAAAGCTCATCTTGACGCCCTTGAAGTCTGTGAGCGTGATAACAACCTTGAACGGGTCGTCAAAGCGCAGATAGTTCAGGAAGTTGCCGGAGGCGGAAACGCACGGGATAATTACGCCGAGCTTCTCGAGCTTACTGTATGTAATGAGGTTGTCTCCCAGCCAGTCCATACGCGCGTCCTCGAGCAGTCGAAGGTAGTTTGAATGGTGAACAACGCCCATTCGGTCGGTTTCGTAGTATTTTACTCGTCTGTGATATTCCCAGCTCATAACGGCTCCTTTATGATAAAAAATCCGATTGTCACGGTAAGCTTATTATATCCCCGAAATCACTCAAACTCAATACAAAAGCTTATGCAATAATTGTAAAAGCAAAATAATGTTATGCAGCTTTTGCATAACATTATCTGTATCTTATATTTTATCAATCCGAACTCTGACGGTGCGGTATGCGCGCTTGTACCTGTCGTCACCTGCAGCGATGACCTTCAGTCTGAGCTTGAAGCTCGGGCGCTTGTAGCTGCCCTTGCGGATTGTGACAACGCCGTTCTTTGAGATACTCGCGACGTTCGAACCGCTGAGCTTAGTAACCGTGAGAGCTCCGTGGCTGTTAACAATAGCAAATTTGAGCGTTACCTTCGCGTTTGAACGCTTGAGCACGGAAGCCTTGACCTTCGCGTTCTTGACCTTGGCTGTGAAATTCTGGTCAAGCTTTTTGACAGGCTCGGTAACGGGCTGAGTCGTTGTCGGTTCCGTTGTAACGGGCTCTGTCGTTGTCGGCTCTGTCGTTGTCGGCTCCGTTGTGACGGGCGCAGTTGTAGGCGGTTCTGTTGTGACAGGCTCGGTGGGCTTTTCAATTCCGAAATGCTCACGAAGCCACTCAGCGCGTTCATAGCACCAGTTCTTGTAAAACGCGTAATTCTGCTCAAAGGTCGCAAGCGGAACCTTCATTACGTTGACGTAATACCTCGTCACATCCCAGCCCGCGTCGGTAAAATTCCGCTTAATAACGGGATTGTAATCTGAGAGGAAGGTATCAATAAAACCGCCGTCCTTGCCGATATTCTCAATATACGGGTATATCTCGGTGAACTTCGCCTTGATGAGCTCGGAGAACCACGGCTTCTGACAAAGGTACTTATAGAGATTCTTCGAGCTGATGTAGATACCGTCGGTCTTGTATGACGAGGCGGCGTTCTGGGAGAATCCCTCGTTAACGTTTCCCGTACTAAGGTCGTAATCCCACGGCGGTCCCGCGTAGAGCTTGTTGTCCTTCTGATAGTAAAAAACGGAGCTCGTGTCAAAATCCAAGGTCTTTAAGAACTCGTTGAGAACATAGAACGACACAAAGGAATCGACGTCTATTTTTTCGCGGATTTCGTCCTCCGTGCCTCTGTTGAGCACCGAGAGGTAGTTATCCATAGCCGACTTGATTCGGGCGGTCTGTTCCTCGCTCGGTGGGTCGGGCTCGCTCACGGCAAAACGGATTCCGTTCGACTTGAAGTAGGTAACGTCATCTTCCTCGCGATATGTTTCGATTTCGAGCATAAAGTCGCCGCTGTCAACGTCGATATCGACTCTGTCCTTGCCGTCGTCCACAGGCTCAAAGAGCATATAACAGCCGCGGAAAGAACCGTCCACAACCACCTCTACGACCTTGAAGTTTGAGGTGTACTGAATACCCAGCCTCTGAGCAAGACTGAACGCGGTGTAGTTCCTGGCAAGAGTCGGGTCAAAGGCGTTTGCCACAAGAGCCCATTTCTTGCCGCTGCCGAGGTTGAGAACATTCTTCTTCTTCGGAAACTTGAATGTATATGATTTCTTGTTGACGTTTGTAAAGGCAGTGCTGTTGCCGCGCACCTTCATAACAACGCTGTCGCTGAGCGATGAGCCGTCGGTGTCCTTAATGACGACCTCTGCGTTTACGTAGCCGTCTGCCTTTTGAAGCTTGGTACCGTTGCCGTTCTCGGTGGTAAATGTTATCCGAGCGACATCGACAGGCTTGGTGATGTCGGGCTGAGCAGCGAGCACAGTCGGACGAGCCGCGCAGAGAATGAGAAGGCAAAGCAGCACAGGTAAGATTTTTTTCATAACTTCCCCCATTGTGTTATGACACTGTATTATGACACTATAATATCAAAATTATCGGGGAATGTCCAGAAGAAAAGAGCAGCCCGAACGGAATCGAGCTGCTCTCTTAAGAATTATTTAATTATTACCTTGATTTCAACTGTTTTGCTTCCTTTTTCGTAATTTTTATTGCCTGCCGCTTTGACTATGATTTTGTATATATAGGTGCCTTGCTTGGTACCTTTTTTGATTTCAATTTTTCTCGTTCTGGAGTTAAATACCAAGCCAGTGCCTTTTTGTTTCTTTAACGTTACTCTGCCCTTTGCAGAGGAAACCTTTATCGCTTTATAATTTATTGCCCTTCTTTTTACGTCTGAATAACGGAAAGTCTTGTTTACGGGAGTTGCTTTTAAGGGCTGTTTTGCCTTTGTGATTTTAAATTTCTCCTTGACCTGACCTGTATAATTTCCGGTACCTTTGATAACAGCAACACCTGTGCCGGCATTTTTATTGTTTTTGTAGGTAACTGTATAGTTGCTCGGCGAAATTTTATTCCCGTCCGGGCTGTATACTTTAACCTTGGGAGTGCGCGGATTGCCTGAGTAGGTCATGTTTGCAACCTTAATTTTATAATTCGAAAGGTCTATCTTGGCAGGAGCCGCAGTTGTAGGCTGAACTGTCGGAGCCTCGGTTGTGGGCTGAACTGTCGGAGCCTCGGTTGTAGGCTGAACCGTCGGAGCTTCGGTTGTGGGCTGAGCTGTCGGAGCCTCGGTTGCGGGCTGAACCGTCGGAGCTTCGGTTGTGGGCTGAGCTGTCGGAGCCTCGGTTGTGGGCTCAGCAGTCGTAGGCGGTTCGGTTGTCGGCTCGCTCTTGCCCTCGAGCGACAGCTGCTGACCGTCGTATTTCACGATAAACATATTATCGATTACAATCGTTTTCTCTAAGGGCTTCAGGTCGCTCAGGTCAACTGTACTGTTCTTTTCGATGACATGGAAGGTTTCCTGACATCCCTCGAGGGTAAACGTATCATTCTCGGAGTAATTATATACAATGTCATATAACCAATCCACGGCGTATTTTTTGCCGTCCTCGTCCGTGTAGACGCCGAGTGATTTGAAGTCAAGCACAGGATAGTCGAAGTCACGGGGAACTTCCTTGAGAATATATTCGTAGCCTTTTTCAACAAATTCGGAAACCGAAACATAGAATTTTGCGTCCTCGACCTCCTCGTACCTATTATGCTCCTCGTTATATACGAGCTTGCAGCAGGAATAGGTGTCGTCTTCACCGGGATATGGATAAGTGTTGAGTCCGTAGATACCCTCGGGGTCGTTCTCGTTTGTCATACGGTATGTAATATAGAATTCGTTGTCTTCCTCGATATTGTAGTAGTGCATTTCCACGGGTTTACCGTTTTCGTCATACATAAAACTATAACCCAGCTCGGTGAGCTCATCTACGTTGTAGCTATTGGTTTCTGCAATAACATAATTTTTGTATTTTTCGCTGTACTCGAACTTTGACAGGTTATACTTCCACACAGGCGATGTTCTGTCCTCGTAGATATACGAGCCTGTACCCCACATTTCATTGGGCTTTTCGGGGTTATTAAAGAGGTATGCCTCATAGTAAGTATCGGTTTCGAGCGGGTCGTCGGGCTTATAGAACTTCTGAGTTTCGGGAACCGTTACTTCCGACATGATATAGGCGTAGCCGTTCTTCTCAAGCTCGTCTTTGGGGAACTCGACGCTCTCGAATCTGTTGTCGCGGTAAACTGCGTCATATCCCTCGTTATAGATATACTTGGTAATTTCTATAAGGGCCTTCCAGTAGCCGTTCTTTCCCATCATCTCATCGTACGGACTGTCGGGGTCCTCCACAAAACGCGAGATTTCCTGAGCGCAGTAGATGCCTTCGGGGTCGTCGTTCTTAGTTACCATATAAGCGCCGTACCTCCTTGAGGTTTTGGGGTTGACAGCAAATATTTCCTCATTCTCGGAGTATGAGAACTTTTCTGCAGAAACATTATCGAGCGCCTTTGAACCTACCGTAATTGCGTTCTCAACTGTTGTATTGTTGACGAGAACAGCCGACTCAGAGCCGTAAATCTCAGCCGAAACAGTGTCGTCAAAGTTGAGCTTCATAAAGCTCTCTTCGCCGTAAAACACAATTCCGTTTTCAAAACTCTTATCGGCGTTGACCGTGAGCTTGCCCGAGCCCGAGATGTTGACAGACATACCGAAAAAGCTGAGCCTGTCGAGCTCGCACTCGCCCTTCACCTCAATCGTGAGCTCTCTGTCTAAGTCGCTTGTGCTGAGGCTAAAGCCGCTCTTCTTGATGTCGTTGAGTGTAAGCGTGGCACTCTCGGGGTCAAAGCTGATTTCGGTGTCGCTGTACTTGACCTCGTTATCTGAGAAGATGTCAATCGTTTCTTCCTCAGATAAGTTATCCAAAGCAATATATGCATTGTCGGGGTAATTCTTTTCTTCCGTCGCTCCCGCCGATACCGTAAACACGGAAACAAGCATAAGCACAGACAGAAGAACTGATACGAATTTTTTCATAAATCTGCCTCCTTCAAAAATTTGTCAACTCCAGTTTACAATATATTAACTCAAAAGTAAATATTTTTCGGGAATTATTCTCGTGTTTTTTATGCATTATACGCAAAAAACTATTGACATACTCACCTTTCGGTGATAATTTATCAGTAGAAAACCGACAGGACGGAATACGCTATGAAATACAACAAGACCATTATTCTTAAGGACGGCAGAACCTGCGTGCTCAGAAACGGCACACAGGACGACAAAGAAAAGTCGCTCGAAAACTTTATCCTGACGCACAGACAGACGGACTGGCTGCTGACCTACCCCGACGAAATCAATTACACGGCGGAGGAACAGGGCGAATATCTCAGGAAGAAAGAAGAGAGCGAAAACGAGGCTGAAATCCTCGCCTTCATCGGCGACAGACTCGTCGGCACCGCGGGAATTGAATCCCTCGGAAACCAGTACAAGTTAAGGCACCGCTGCGACTTCGGCATAAGCGTTGATGAGGACTTTCAGGGGCTTGGCATAGGAAAGGCGCTCACGAAAGCGCTGATTGAGCTTGCGAAGCAAGCGGGCTACAGCCAGATGGAGCTGCAGGCAGTCGCCGACAACGAGGTTGCCCTGAGACTGTACAAAAGCGTCGGCTTTGTAGAGTACGGACGAAACCCAAAGGGCTTCAAATCACGGCTTACGGGCTACCAGGAGCTCGTGCTTATGAGCCTTGCGCTCGATTAAATAACAAAATACGCGTCCTGAAAATCAGGACGCGTTTGTTTTAGTCAAACCATTTTCCGCTTAAGAAGAACGAAGTAATGTCGCGGTAGCTGTTCTCCAGCTCAGCTCCCTTGGGCTGCGTTGTTTCAACGGGAACAACCTCGCCCGAGGACATCAGCACATCTGCGCGCTCGAGGATTTCAACCGAAATCAATGGTTTAAAATATTCAGATTTCAATCAGAATCCTCCTTTCACGATGATGGTACCCTATATTAAGCAAACTAGTTAGACATATTGTAACGCAAAAATTGCACTTTGTCAACAAAATGTAAGAATTTTGCATAAAGTTTTTTACAAGCGCACAGCCCCTCACGATTGTGAGAGGCTGCGCAGGGATATTTATGACCAATTTGAGATAAAACTTGGAGTTTCTTTAGAATTGTGAATTGCCATATTTTCGGCGAGTTTCAGATATTTCTCACGGACTTCGTCCTTGAGACCTTCCTTGTAGTCGTCAAAATCATCGGTGATTTCGTAATATTCGCCGAGCTCTTTTCTGTAGCTTCTGAAAGCGGTGAAAACAGCATAACACAGGACACACAGAGTCAGAATCAGACACACAACGAGCCAAGGTCTCAGCAGAAAGAATACAACTGCAGTCAGAACCGCGGACAGCAAAAGCAGGAGCAGAGGAGCCGTTTTCCTTCCGAGCTCTTTAAAAAAGCTCGGTTTGTCGGGAACAGTCATCGCGTCAATCCTATCGAGCTCCCGTCTGAGCTCGGGCAGAAGCGCGCGCTTTGCTTCGTCAAGCCGCTCGTTTCTGAGGCGGTTTTTCTCTTCTTTGTTTGTTTTTATTTCTGCCCTTCGGGGTCGAACGGGCTCGCCGTTCTCAGTCATAAAGCTAAGCGGTTCGCCGCACGCGGGACAGACGCTCTGATAATCGGACACATTTCTGCGTCCACAGTGAGGACAGGTAATAAGAGCCATCGAAACACCTCCCAAATCCATAAGGGGATATTGCCGCCGCGCAGTGTGTGACGGCGGCAACTGTTTTTGGCTGTGCCCGCGGTCGTCGTCGACCTAAACAACCTTGAGCACGGGGATATTTTAACTAATTAAAGTGATGATTTCAAGGGGATGTTTCAAATTGTCACGTTTTTTTATTCGCACAATCTTGTCTAAAACAGAACAAACGATTATAATTAATTTGGAATAGTATTACGATGTGATTGATGTGAAATCATCGTTTGGAGAATCTCTGAGACGAATCAGAACAGAAAAAGGAATGTCGCAACAACAGATTGCGGAGCTGCTGTACGTTGACCGTTCCACGGTCGCGAACTGGGAAAGCGGCCGCCGTATGCCCGACTACACAATCGTGACAAAGCTTGCGAAGCTGCTCAACGTTGACAGCGAGGTATTCCTCGATTCGGTCAATGCGGAAAAGCCGATTGTGATGATGGTTGACGATGAGAAAATTATACTGACGGGCGGTATTCCGATTCTGAAGAGGGTTATGCCGAAAGCCGAAATCGTCGGATTCACGAAGGCTTCCGAAGCGCTGCAATATGCTATGACGCACAAGGTCGCGCTGGCATTCCTTGATATCGAGCTTCGGAGCGAGACAGGGCTCGAGCTCTGCCGCAAGCTGCTGAAAGTCAACCCGAGAATGAATATCGTTTTCCTGACAGCGTATATGGATTATTCCCTCGACGCCTGGGAGACGGGAGCGTGCGGATATCTGATGAAGCCGCTGTCCGATAAAAAGGTCGAGGCTCAGCTCAGACTGCTCATATATCCCGTAAGGGGGTTGAAGTAATGGTCGATATAATGACTCTTGTAAACCTTTCGCTTGATTCCGCCGCGCTGATAACCGTTATAATCGGACTTCTGCTCACCGTCGTAAACAATACAATCCAAAAATGGTCAAAGAAGCTGTTCATAGTGCTCTTTGCGATTCTCACGGTCTACATCTCGTGCAACCTTTGGTCGTCGGTTTCGCTTGAGATAACAGGTCCCGCGTGGGCGTCTCAGCTTGCGATTTTTCTTGAGTCGCTGACCTCGTCGGGGGCTATGCTTATTCTCACGCTGATGCTTATTCACAACTGCGGCGAAAACTACAAGCGAAGCCCTCTCTTCTTCACGGGTCTGCCGCTGTTCGTTATTTACTGCGCTCTGCTCGTTGTGACGCAGTTCACGACGTTCATCTACTACATCACACCAGATAACGTGTATATGCGCGGTCCCTACTACTTTGTACTGCTTATTCCAGCGGTGCTGATTATGGTTGTGAACCTTGTATGGCTGTTCATAAAGCGAAAGAAGCTCGAAAGGAAGCAGGTAGTCGCGTTCTCGGTGTTCATACTCGCTCCGATGATTTGTATGGTCGTTCAGATTTTTGTATACGGAATTATGTTCATTGTGCTGGGGTCTGCGCTCGGCGCGCTGTACCTGATGGTCGTAATCCAGAGCGAGCAGATTGGCAGACACATTCAGCAGAAAGAAAAAATCGCGCAGCAGCGCGCGAGCATTTCCGTATTGCAGATGAGGCCGCATTTCATCTACAACACAATGACGAGTATCTATTACCTTTGCGAGCAGGACCCGAAAACCGCTCAGCAGGTTACGCTGGACTTCACGAATTATCTGCGCAAGAACTTTTCGGCGATTGCGAAGGACGGCACAATCCCGTTCACGGAGGAGCTGGAACACACGCGCGCGTACCTCGCCGTGGAGCAAATCAGATTTGAGGGCGAGATGTTCGTGGAGTTTGACACTCCGCACACGGCGTTCAAGCTTCCGCCGCTGACACTGTAGCCGATTGTCGAAAACGCGGTAAAGCACTGTGTAAGACCCGAGCTTGACCCGACGCACATCTACATCGCCACGCGCAAAACCGACCACGGAAGCAAAATCACCGTCAGGGACACGGGTCCGGGTTTCGGTGAAGACGACAACGACGAGCCGCATATAGCGCTCAAAAACATCCGTGAAAGGCTCACGATGATGTGCAAGGGCACACTGACAATAAAGTCGGGCAAAAACGGCGGAACAACTGTGAGTATATTTATCCCCGACAAATATTAAAACAGACATAAGTATGGCAGGAGCGTTATCGTTCCTGCCTTTTTCCCGCGCAAAAATCCCCTCTGACACGCATCAGAGGGGAAAATCGTGAAGCTTATTTTACCTTAACCTTTACCTTGAAGGCTACGCCGTTTACTTTGATTGTGACTATAGCTGAGCCAGCCTTGAAACCAGCGATGCTGACCTTGCTTGCGGCTCTGCCCGAGGTAACAGCCGCTACGTTCTTGTCGGTGGTGCTGTAGGAATTGTTGACGGAAGCCGCCTTGCCCGAAATGCTGACGGAGAGGGACGAGCCCTTTTTGACAGCGTAGGTCTTGGAAGCGTCAAAAGCCGCGCCGTTGATTTTTAACGACGGATTGTTGCTTACGGTGATGTTGCAGGTAACAACCGCGCCGTTAGCAAGCTTTGCGCCGACAACAGCCGTGCCCTTTCTGAGACCCGTTACCGTGCCGTCCTTGATTCTTGCTACGGAGGTTGTCTGGCTGAGCCAGCCCGAAGCTGTCGCGCCCGAGAGGGTCAACGCCTTTGTGCCGCCCGCCTTGAGAGTTGCCTTCTCGGCGGAAAGTGTTGCGTAGCTGACCTTGACGTTTTTCTTTGCTGCCTTATCAGCCGCGGAGCCCTTCTTGGTAACAACCGTGAAGTTTTTGTCAAAGCCGTAGTTATCGTTCTTGATAACGGTCATAAACGAGTACTTGCTGATTGATGTGGCGGAAGCGGGGATATAAACCGCCTTGAGCCTTGTGCAGCCCGCAAAAAGATAATCCTCAATTGTTGTGACCCGACTCGGAATCACAACGCTTGTGAGAGAACGGCAATTCTCAAAAGCGTCGGAGCCGATGCGGTATACGCTTGCGGGAATCTTCACGCTTGTGAGGTGGTTGCAGTTTGCGAACGCGTGGAAGCCGATTTCCGTTACGCCGTCTCTGATTTCAACCTTCTTGATTTTACCGACATACTTGTGATACGGCACGTCGGACGGATATTCAAAATCGTTGATTGCGCCCTTGCCCCAGATAATCATATTTCCGGTCGAGGTGTTGAGCTTCCATTTAACGCTTCCGCTGGTGCCCTTTACGACTGCCGCCGAGACACTCAGTCCCGAAACCACGGACATAAGCACAAGTACCGCAAGCACCGCGCTCAAAAGTCTTATTGTTTTTTCATTGAAAATTCCTCCTTATCCCAAAGGGATACGTTTGTACATATCATTATACCATTTCACGATGTGCTATTCCATTGACAAAACAGCGAAATATCACTTACACATTTAGGCAAAACGCCAAAGCACGCAGCAAAAAGCCCCTCGGCTGAGGGGCTTTGATTATGATATTTTCAGCTTGATTCCGAACGAAACGCCGTTGACGGTCAGGGTGACTGTCGCCTTTCCCTTTTTGTAAGCCTTGATAACCGCCTTTGAAGCGGAGGGCTTTGAGGTGATTTTCGCAAGCTTTTTATCGGTGGTTCTGTAGATGTTGTTGACCGTCTTTGCCTTGCCTGTGATTGAGACCGTCAGGGTCTTGCCCTTCTTGACGGAATAGGCGGCGCTTTTGCTCCACTTCTTTTTGCCGATTTTTATCGTCGGTGAGGTGGTCACGCTGACCTTACAGGTGAGTCTCAGGCCGTTTGTGAGGGATACGATGATTTTTGCCGAGCCCTTTCTGAGAGCTGTGACCTTGCCGTTTTTGACGGCTGCGACCTTCGGGTTTGAGGACTTCCAGCTCCTGGCTTCGCCGTCCCTTACCTTGACAGTCACTGCGGCACCCGATTTGAGCTTTAAGGAAGATTTGGAAAGCTTTGCCGTGGGAAGCGGCGGCTCGTTCATCTTGCCTGTTGTCGGTTCGGTTGTGACCTCTTCCGTCGGTTTCTCGGTGACGGGCACGGTCGTGACCTGTTCCGTAGGTTTTTCCGTTACGGGTTCGGTTGTGACCTGTTCCGTAGGCTTTTCCGTTACGGGCTCGGTTGTGACCTGTTCTGTCAGCTTTTCTGTTGTGGGCTGAGGTGTCGGCTCCGCCGCTTCGAACCTGAGACCGTTAGTCTCCGCGTAGGTTTTGGCAAATGAATCCGCATAACCGATGATTGTCACATTCTGCGAATTCGCAAAAGCGTTGTCGGAGATTGAGTTGCAAGCTCTGGGAATCCTGACGCTCACGAGGTTAGGATTTTCGGCAAAAGCGTATTCGCCGATTGAAACGACCGCCTCGGGCATTGTTACCGTTCTGAGGCCTGGAAGGCTCATAAAGGCGTAGTCGCCGATACCCGCAATCGGGTAGCCGAGCACAAATTCGGGAACGGTGATGTCCTCGTCAGAGAGCGAGCAGCTCACGATTATTCCGTTGTTCTTGTCTGTTTTTTCAAACTCGAAGCTTCCGTCGCCGTAGGTCTCTGCGATTGCCGTAACAGTTGCTGCGGCAATCAGCAGAACCGATAAAAGTAAAGCTGCGGGTTTTCGAAATAAATTCATCATATCACACTTACAGGAAAAATAGCTCTAACAGGAAATTGTGCTGAATCTGGCTTTCGGGTGTGGTGTTGGGCTCGGCGGGTGGAA
Source organism: uncultured Eubacteriales bacterium (assembly GCA_900315785.1). Classification (GTDB taxonomy): domain Bacteria; phylum Bacillota; class Clostridia; order Oscillospirales; family Acutalibacteraceae; genus Ruminococcoides. Next base: position 19,973 of record ONAL01000004.1, on the reverse strand, counting down.
TCTCGGTGCTGGTCATCAGCACATCGGTACGGGCGAGCTCATATGAAGTTATCTGTGGTTTTGAATACTGTTTTTTCATTTTTGCCGCCTCCTTTAACCTGCGTTCCTGACCGAGTTACCGATATCGTAAAGGTAGAAGTAAACGGGGTCTGTGAGTTCCACGTTGCCGTCACTATCGATTACATAGTAGTAAGCCCTGAACACCTGGTGCCTTGCCGCTTCGGTGTTATTGAACACAATCGGCTGGTCTACCCTGTTCTTGTTGTTGTATTTGGAGCTGTCTATCACTGCCTTGGCAAGATGTCGTTTGCTGCCAAAATCGTTTGTGCCTGTCTTGATATACTTGATAAGCTTCTCCGTGTCGACGCTGTCGGTGAACACAACCTTTTCGTTATCCTGAAGAGTTGCGCCTGCCGCGTCGTCCTTGACAAGCTTGATATCATCATCGTACTCTACGACAAGTCCCGAGCTGTAACCGTTGAGGGTTTCAACTCCCTCGGCTGAAGCGATTGAGGAATTGAAGAGCTTGCCGTTTGTCTCCATATACGAGAGAATAAAGTCGGCATAGAGCCTGTCGGTTGAGTTTCCGTTGCCGTCGTTTGTCTGCTCTCGGCTGTAGACCGCGTCGCTGATTGAAATCGCCTTGGCGGTGTCACCGTAGTAAGCGATAACATCATAATTGTCGGTTACACGGTAATTGAACTGACGAGAGTAGCACTTTGTGACTTCCTTGTCTGTGCCCGACTTTCTGACGAGCCAGTAAGCAAATTTGCTGCCGCTGAGTTCCTCGTCCGCGGTGATAAACTGATTGTTTGCGTCCTTTGCGAACTGATTGAGCCTGACGCTGGTCACCTGCTTAAACTCGGTTGTGTCGCCGCTGTTTTTGAAGAACTTGACAAAGAATGTCTTTGCGGGCTGGGTAGCGGAAATCGTAACCTCGCTGCCGTTGTATTCGACGCTGCTGTCGCTGATTATCCACTTGCAATCCTTATAGAGGTCATCGACTGCGGGAGCGTTGTCGACGAGAACCTTCTTGACAGGCTTGCCCTCTTCAATCTGGGCGTCCGTGAGACTTACATTGACGGTGTAGGTCTTGTCGGGGGTTGTGCCCGAGCCGATTGTCTTGCCGCTGCTGCCCTCGTAGTTGGAGTCGTCGGCGTTCCACTCGCGGCTGTAGTACTTGTAGTTCAGAGTGAAGGGAGTCTGTCTGATTCCGTACTTGACGTTTACAACCGTAGTACCCGAGTCGGGAGCATTGTTTGAGAGGCTGTATTTACCGTCGGATTCATTAACGATTATCGATTCGCCGTTAATCTCCGCCTCTACTCCGATAACTTCGTAGCCCTCGGGAGCGGTTGCCTCAAATGAGAGCGCGGTATTGTAAAGCACGGTGCCCTCAACGCTTGCCTTATCGTTGAAGCTGTACTCGGAATAGTCAGTACCGTCAAAGTTGAGCGGAGTATCATTTCCGTCGAGCACGCCCTTTGTCTTGACAGTTCCGAAATAGCCGTCAGCGCATTCGACAAACTCATTTGTGCCTGCAAAACGGATTTTCTGATTAACCTGAAGGTTGGAGCTGAGGATTCGCTGGTCGCCGACGAGCTGAATGAAAATGTACTTATCCTTCTGAATACTGTTAAGCGTCAGAACGTACTCGCTGTCGTCGGAGTTTTTGGTGATTGTATATTCGTCGTTTTCAACATCACCCGATTGGTCCGTATATGCCGTGACGGTATTGTTAAACGCGTCGCCGATTCGGATTGAAGCCACCTTGTAATACTTCTGAACTGCTCCCTCGGATTCATACTGTAACGGTTTGATAATAACCTTTGCGTCGTTATTCTTTGTAACGAAGGTTCCGTTTGTAAAAGTATTCTCGGTCAGGATAGTCTCGGAGCTTTCCGTGGTGGTGTTTACAACTTCCACAACAGCCTTGCCCTTGTTGCCCTCGTTTGTCGAGGAGATTCTTATAAGCGGTCGGCTGTAGTAGATTTTTATTGTAACTTCCGACGCGTAAAGAGTGTGATTTATTACTCCTTCGCTGTTCGGGTGATAGGTACCTGTACCGCCGTCTGTGATTACCACCTTTTCAACATTGTAGCCCTCGGCGGGAGTCGGGTTTATAGTAAGCACTGTTTTCTTTTCGGAGTACATATAGCCCGACGCAGTGTTGATTGTAATCGGGTTAGCTTCCTCACCCGCCTTGCTGTTCTTCTTTAAGACTTTACCTGCGGGAACAGAGAACACGGCGCTCTGGTTGGACGCGGCGACATAGTTTCCGTCGTAGGTGTCGCGGTTCCACTGTTCAACCGTAATGTTGCAGTCGAGATTTCCTTCTGTGGGAGGAGCTGTCTCGGTCTTGCGGTTTACGCCGACATAGAAGTACATTGAGTTGTCAATCGGCTTGGAATCGCTCGGATTGATTTTGTAGTAATAATAATATTTTGTGATACCGCCAGCTGTCGTACGCGTGGTGTAGCTTGCGTTGAGCTCATCGAGAATGCTCACATCAGTATACGGCAGATAATCTTTGAAGGTAGCCGAGGTCAGCGGCATATCCTCTCTTGAGAGGTCTGACACAAGCACATAGTAAGCATAGGATTTGTTTTTGATTGACTTGTCATAGCGGTTGGTACCCGTGAGGCGCTCATACTGCGAATCCGAAGCTGTTGTAAGGTCGATAGCATTGGGATTGTCCACATAGAACAGATACGGCTGGATATATCCCGAGCCGTTGCCGCCCTTTGAGCTGTGAACGGTGATAAGGTCATAGTCGATTACCACACGGTAACTCTTTTCCCTGTCGGTGGTGATTCCGCCTGTGTGCGAGTAGGTGTACTTTTTCTCGCCTGAACCCGCCTGAAGCTCCCAGCAACGTGAGAAATGGTTATCATTTATAGCCGTCTTTATCTCGGGATAGCCGTTCGTTACCGAGAAATCACTTATCTGTCCCTTATCAAACTCATAAAGCTTTACGCTGTTTATCTCACCCGGGCTGACAAGATTATCGTAATCTACAACTACGGAGTCGATTACCGAGCCCGCGACGATTTCGCCGTTATAGCCAAAGCTGTAGCTGTTTGTCCAGCCTCCCGACGGCCATACGCGCATCGCGTGTTTAATCTCGGGATTGTAGTTTGAGCCGTTAGTGAAATGCGCGTTGATTGTCGCGTAACCCGAGGTATCCTGATGAACGCCTTCGGGGTCGTTGTTGTAGCAGTTGTTATCCACGCCCGTAACGCCTATTGTCGAAACAGGAACAAGTCGGTAACGGTAGGTTAAGTGCTGACCCGACCTTACGGTGCGCGTCATACTCATTGAGGTAACCGAAATATTACCCAACCGCTCAAGAATACTTTGATTGTCGTTGTCGTAGATATAACACTCTCCTTCGACGGGAACATACCACTTGCCGTCCTTGAATACCGTGGAGTTTATGGTGAACTGGTTGCCTGCCGCCACCTCATATTTATATTCAGGATAATCTGCAAATGAATATGTAATGTCCTCTTCCCTGAACGCTGTCTTGTTTGTCTGGAGGTTCTTGAAGGTCTGGACAGGAGTAGCGTAAGCGCTTGAGGATACATACGCCGTCATTGTTGACAAGCCTTCGTCGGGGTCGAAGAGGTTTTTGTAATGAACAAAGTCATCGGAATACTGAACGTCAACGGTAACCGTTGCGGTCTCGAGGATAGCAAACTCAACGTCGATATAGAGGTTTGAGTAATACGGCATATCCTCGTTAATCGTGTAGGTTACGGTGCCGCTGCTGTTTGCGGAAGAAGCGGAGAAGCTGACGTCGGTCGCCGACTCCTTTGTCGCTCCTTTCTTTACCGAAACAGACTTTATTCCGTACTGATCCTGAGGCGTAACATCAAAGGATACGTCGGTTCCGCGTACACATTTTGCCTCGGTTGTATAGTCGTATGTACTTCCCGTAACTCCGTTGTAGGTATCCGCTTTCTGCTCGCTGTATGGTATCGGAGAAATCTTTGTAAACGGAATGCCACCTGTTTCCGAATGAGTACCGTTGATTATTACGTAGCCGCTTGTGGAGGAAATAACGTCGTTGCCCATATTGTTGACAGCTCGTGTGAAGATAGACTTAGCCTTTTCTATATAGATATCAAGCTCATAGGTCTTTTCGGCTGATATGGTCTCGCTGCCTGTGCTCAGTGTTTCACGGAGGTTGTCGTTTACAAAGGACACGTTATTTACGGTGATATTTTTATATCCCGTTCCGTTTGAAAGAACCTTCTTGACAACATATTGTCCGCTTCCGGGGAGCTGAGCAAAAATGTTAAGTCTCGAGCCCTGAAGCACGCTTACCTCTCGGCTGTGCGGGTCAAAGGTGATATCGAAGTCGCCTGTATAGTAGCCGCCTTCATCTTCCTTGGTGATAATAGCCTTTTGGTTAATGGAATTGCTCGTAACATTTACGTTAACATAAGCGTTCGCTCCGAGCTCGCTCGGAACACCGTTATGTATTTCATTAACGTTGTCACGGATATTGTATACGTTAACCTTAACCTTCGCTGCCTTTGCGAGATAGACAATAACCGTAACATTATCGGTGGAGGTAAGGCTGGGCATTGTGCAGTTCTCGTAGGTTGTAACGTCCTTGTCCTTGTATTTCTTTGTACCGGGAACAACAAGGTGGAGGTCGCTGCCGTTGTCTTTGACAGCCTTTACATTAGCGATAACATATTGACTTCCCTCGCCGATTGAGGTGTTGATGGTTACGTTTGTGTTGGTCTGACCTGTGACGGTCTTTTTGGCTGAGGTGACGGTAAAGCTGTCAATAATCTCGTTCGGGGCAACGGATTTATCAATAAACGGTTTTTTGCTTGTTTCCTTTCCGTCGGTATCGTAGAGCTTGCCGCTTACGGTAACGGTCGCCTTACATTTGTCGAAATCCTCCTGAGAATCGACCTCGTCCTCAGTGTTGTTGATATCAAGCATAACCGTTTTTACGGTGAGAGTTTTCTCGGTTCCGTAGACGATGTTGACGAGGTAATCGTCGCCGATGTTGATATTATTATTGAACGTGTAGGTTATAAAAGCGTTTACTCCGCCTGAGCCCTCGACAGTATACGCCGTATCGGGTACAGCCTCATACTCATTACCGTTCTTTTTAAGGATAGTGACCGAGCTTACGTTTCTGGCGCCCTTTGGCTCAATCTTAATCTGAGGCTTTGTGCCCTTGTTAACGCCGAGCTTTGAGGTTCTGAACAGCGCGCCTGTAACATTCGTGTCGGTATCGGTCACATTGGCGTTTGTGTCGGTGAGCGTGACCTTATCCGCAAACTTACTGCTGTCAGGGTCAGTGTAAGCCTTGTAGGGGCTGACAGGAGCTGCGGTGTTTGTGTTGGTGATTGTAACCGTAGCGAGTGTGCTGTTTTCCAGGTGGCCGTCCATCTGCTGCTTGACGGTCAGCGTTGTAGTCGGCTGATAATAAACGTCAACCTCGAGCGTTGCGCCGCGCAGATAGGCGCAGGAACTGGAGCTATGAGTAATACGGTAGCCGTTGTTATCATATTCGTTCGGAACAACTGTCCATTCCTGCTTATGGTAATTATTGGTTATCTCTTCGCCGGACGGATTGAATGCGTTGCCCTGAATAGTCGCAAGCGCGTAACCCTCGGGAGCGTTGGGAGCAACATTAATACCCGAGTAATAATTTATCAATACCATATAATGAGTATCGCTCGCGCCTGTTACGGTATAATTGTTGACAAAGCCGCTCTCGAGAGCAGAATTCAAGCCGTAGGAATCAGTGATTGTGTTATCATTTGCAAAATATTTTTTCTTACCGAAGTCAGCGTTTCCTGTGTAATACTTATTTACATCCACCGTAAAGCTCTCGCCCGCCGCAGTGGCATTGCCCTCGCTGTCGAGCACATACTGTCTGACGGTTAAGGGAAGATACGGGGTCTCGTCGGTATAGGAAATGCTTAAACCGTCGGACGGTATCTTAAATTTTACGGTTGCTTTCTCGCGCAGTCCGCTGTTTGTATCGGTTTTGTAGCCCTCGACGGAAGCGGATTCAATATATTGATTAAAGGTTTCCTGAGAGTAATTATCCACCGGTTCAACTTTTCCGCGGTAAATGCGGAATTTAAGAAGCGGAACATTGGTGTTCGGGTTGGTAAGCGTATAGACAAGATTTGCCTCGCGGAAAACTGAGCCGTCGATCTCGGCGTAGTTATCGTTTCCGCCGCCTACCTCCATTGTGAGATACTTCGGGTGAGCGCTCTTGTCGTTATACACTGCCGCGCTCATACTCGCGCCGTCTGTACCGCTTACAACGCCGTCCGCGTCGTACTGAATGCTTCCCTTGAATACGGTATTAGGCTTAAAGCTGCCCGACGGAGTATAGTTGACGCTCGAATAGAGATCGTCGGTTTCCTCGTAGTAAACCTTGATTTCAACTCTTTGCGCGCCCATATGAGAGTTAATGTCAGCGGAGTCAACCGACATACCTGATTTGTATTCGGCGTGATAGCGCACAAGGTAGCCGCTTCCCTCAACATAGGTCTTGGTATCACTTGACATATATCCGTCCCAGGTATTATCGCTGCCGAGACGGTTATAGGATTTTTGGTCGATTCCGTCGCTTGAAACCACATAGCCGCGTGCGGTACTCGGCTGAATATAGAAGCCCTGCCAGCTCTGCAGATTTTCAACCAGCATATAGTGCGTTTCCTCCGCGCCCGTAACGGTTACGGAATCAGCGAACGCGCTGTCAGCGGCGGTGTTCAGGCCGTAGGAGCTTGTAAGAGAACTGTCCGTGGCAAAGTATTTGTTTTGAGCGAAATCAGACAGATTGGAAGTATTCTCAAAATACTTTGTTAATGTAGCTTTAAGGTCGTCATTAGCGGGCTGATACTCGCCGCCGTTGTCCTTAACATACTGTTTAACGGTTACGGGAATATAGAGCCGCTCTGACTGATAGCTGAGCTTTAAGCCGCTCTCGGGCAGTTTAAAGCGCAGCGTCGCCTTTTCGCAAACGCCCGATGTGCTGCTGACCTCGTCAAAGGTGCAAACCCTCGTTGCCGCTTGCGTAATCCCTGATTGTATAGATTAAATTGTACTGATAGAAGCCTGAACGGAACTGGTTGGTGCCGCCCAGCTCTACGTTCATATATTGCGTGTTGTCCTCGTCATAAACCGCCGCTTCAACATCCGCACCGTCTGTTGCGGATACGCTTGCATAGCTTGCGTAATCACCAGTGAACACACTTTTGAGGTTTACAATAGGATTAAACGGTTTTGCGGAAGTGGTATCAGGCTCATACTTAAAATGAGCGAAGGTGGTGGTTTCAACAGGCTCAAAGTCCACCCAGAGAACAATGTTACCCACGTCGAGCGTATCAGGCAGGGTAACGGTGCAGGAGCGCGCGCCGTTTGAGTCGGGGTCGCTGAGCGTTCCTACAACGCCGCTGATCTCCTCGTTGGTGATGTTTCCCTCATTGTCATAGGTCAGCCAGTCGTAGGTAGTAGCTGTCAGCTCGCTCTGGTAAATTTTATTGTTTTGCGCTGTGCCGCTGTTGTAAGCATACTTATATGCCTTTACGGCTTTCACCGTATAATTCGCGCTGTCAGCGGGGGTTGCTGTCAGGGTAAACCGACTGCTGTCCAATGTTAAAATACGGTTTGTCGTCCATTCATTACCCGCATTACTGGTGTTGTTACACCTATAGTCACAGTCATACCAGCTCCTTGAAATAAACCAGTTATTATTGTCGCCTGTCAAGGTTGCACTGCCGAGACTTGATTGTGTGATGCTGTGGGTATTATTACCGTTTCGTTCGTTGGAAAGGATGTTGACGGCGCGCACATGCTGTTCATATTCGGGAACAATCCGCACGCCCGACTCAGGCATGGTGAATACGTAATCGTCGCCGTCCTGCGTTACCGTCAATTCTTCGCCGAGCGTCGCAGTCGCGTTGCTGTTGTGGCTGAAATCACTCGCCTTGTAGACCTTAACGCCCTTGAAGGTAAAGCGACGGTTAACAAAGTCGATCAAGCTTTGCGGAAGTGTCGAGCTTACGGCACGGCTTTCTTCTTTAAAAATGTTCTTGACTTTTACCTTGGTTCCGGGTGCTATCTTATAGATATCACTGTCGCCCGTGCTTGTGATTTTCTCATAGCTCTTGGTCTGATATGAGGTTGTAACCCCCGAAACTGTAGTAAACAGATTTGCGGAAGGTGTGTCGCCGTCAAAGGCAGCTACCTCGACCATATCCGCACTGTTGTATAAATAATAACGTGTTGTAACAGGCGCGCCGCTCGCGGTCATATAGACCTGTGCCTCGTAGGTATCTATACTATTGAAATACACCGTTAAGGACGTATCTGATACTGATAAGTAATGGAAATTATCATTAGGATAGTCCACAGTTATCGAACCGTCCTGATTCGGCGTAAAGGTAAGTGTTTTCCGGGAGCCTGTTGTTTTGGAGTAGTACGAAAGCTCTGCCTTTTCCAACGTCTGGGTTCCGCTGCTGCGAACGGTGTAGCTTGTGTCGCTGTACATCCAGTGAGCAGTAGTGCCCTCGGTTGCAGGTTTTGTACAGCTTGACTGCATATTAGCGTCGCTTCCGTCCTGACCGGCGCCGCTGACAGCGCCAAAGGCATTATCGGCGGTTATGGTAATATCGTCGGTATGCTCGCCGCTTGTCCTTATACTAACCTTCTGATTATAGCGGTAGGTGTCGGTTGTAATATAGATATTTCCGCCGTATTTTTTCAGTCCGCTTATTTTGAGTCTGCCTTCGGACTGCCAGCTTGTACGGGCAGGTGAATACGTCAGCGTAACCTTGGGCGTGTCACAGCCATCGCCCGCAATCTGTTCTCCGGCTTCATTAGCGTCGACGTCAAGCGCGTACACCTTGACATTTCTGAAATCAACGCAGTTTGAATCCTCGTGTTTAAGACGAAATTCAATTGAATCGGAGTTGAGCACGGTAATCTTTCCGTAATAGCCGCTTGTTTGGGTTGTTCTGGTAAGCGGACTCTCATTTTCATCAAAACCGTCGTTATAAATATTTGAAGATACGCTATAATTGTAAAGTGTCGCAAAACCCGCGCCTTCGTCAGCTACCGCAATAATATTGCGGCTCTCCTTGTCCTGTAAAGAAGAAATTTTCGCATATACGGTTGTGCTGTCCAGCTTCTTATAGGTGACAACATAGGTAATGCTTCTGCCTTCGCTGCCGTTATAGGTGTTGCCACCGCTGCTGAACGCGTAGTTCAAACCCGCCAGCGAGCTTAAGTCTTTAACCTCTTCACCCGTATCGTTATAATACATCTTGATATCGGAGATGTAGGAATAAACCGAATAGTCAAAGGTTATACTGCTATTGCCGTAATCATAACGCGTAATCTGACCGCCGTCACACATCGGATAGTGACCTGATGCCTTGAATATCGGGTTTGCCGAGCGGGTGGTATCCATTGTTGCATTATCAACATCATAGGTCGAATAACAACCAAAATTCAAATCCTGATACTGATAGTCGTTCTTATACGCCTTGTTATACGGGCCCACTTCACCCTTGGTGACTACGGTAATGGAGTAATACGGATTGCTGCCGGTTACTCCCATAGATTTGTCAGCAACCGGATTGTCATAAGTCACATCAACTGTAATGTTGCCCGTAATGTTCTGCAGCTCAAGATAACCGAAAAGCGAGGTCTTGCAGCTCTCGATAAAATCTGTATAGTATTGGTCATAACCGAACGCCTGAGCGGTGATGTCGGTGCCGTTTTCGTCCTTTACAGTTACTCTCTTTATGCTGACCTTTGAATTGCTCTTGAGGTTGAGAGTAGGCGTGGTGTTCTCTGCAGGCATAACAGCCGAAACGTGGTTTTTAACGCGCGCAATCGGGTTCTTGGTTGTATCGTTGTAGATTTCAATATACTGGCTGTGCTCCTCGTCGTTGACCGCGTCCTCAAAACGAGAGTTGACTGTAATCGAGTAGTTTGTACCCGGAGTAACGGTCGAAGCATAGGAGGAATCCTGAGTATAGTTGATGTAAACGGTGATTTTATCCGCGGCAACATATGAGGAATCCCATCCGTTGCAGCCGCCGTATTCCATCCAGGTGGAATCCTGTTCATTAATATTGGGTCCTGCCATATTGTCGTGAGGTCCGAAGCCTGAGGAATATTTATTATTACCTGTAAAACCTCTTGAACCGACGGTCTCTCCCGTACGGCTCTTGACCTCATATGTCAGACCGTGATATGTAAAGCCTTGAGCTGTCTGCGGCTTTGTAATAAGTCCGTTATAGCGGAAGCCTCTTGCCATCCAGAGCTTTGTACTCGCTCCCGAGGCGGTGAACTCCGACACATAACTGCTGCCTGACGAGGTGAGAATACCATAATAATCGCCGCTTTCGCTCAGGCTGAAATACTGATTATTTGTGTAGTCGGTAGAATTATAGTCGTCGTACTGATAACGATATACATTTGTATTGATGCTGCTGTCAGCGTCACGAAGATAGTTTCCGTTTTCGTCTACAATCCGCTGACGGATTTCAACGGGAATGTAGCTGTACATCGGAGTAAATGTGACGTTCATTCCGCCGACGGGAACTGTAAGGTCGAAGGAAAGAGTTTCGCACACGCCGTAGGTATCATCAACGTCAGATACAGTCAGGTCAGACACATATGCGTCAAGAGTTTCCTGAGTACAGCCGACGGGGATAATTCTGTCCTGAAAGATTCTGAATTTTGCGTATTCAGAGCTGTTTGCGGGTGCGGTAAGGGTATAAACAAGGTTCGTGTTATAGAACGCTGAACCACCGTCAGTGTTTCCGCCGAGGGTTACTCTGACCTTCTCGTCGCCCTCGTTTTCACAGCTTACTGTACTGCTGTAGCCGTTGTAGTTTGTAACATCAACGGTTGTTTCCGTCGAGCCGCCCAGCTTGCCCTTGATATTTGTAACGGGCTTAAATCTGCTGTCGTAGCTTGTATCTATACTCCAGCCGAACGAGCGGTTAACCGCGTCGTAAGTCGAGGCGGCAAAAGTACCCGCCGCAACCGAAGCCGCGAGCAGAATCAAAAATGACGCCGCTATATTAAATTGAACGAAACCGTCTGTGAGGTTTTTCGAACATAAGAACTCCTCCATCCACATTAACTTCTGAATCTATCTGAAAACGTCCTTGATATCGTCCTGACCCTGCAAACGCCGACGCATACTCTGGCGGTATTTGAGGGGAGTGAGGTTGTAATACTTCTTGAACATTTTGGTAAACTTGGTCTGGCTTGGATATCCGACCGAAAGTGAAATATCGCTGATTTTTTGCTCACTGTTAACAAGCATTTCAGCCGCTTTTTCCATACGGACCTTGGTCTGAAACTCCTTGAAGCCGTAGCCGTAGATGTTCTTGAAATACTTCTTGACCGTGGTGTCGCTGACAAAATACTTATTGGCAAAAACCGCCGCCGTGTACTTGGTGGCGTAGTCCTCGGTGAGGCATTTGTAGATGTCCTCGGCAATGCGGATTTGTTTCTTTTCCCTGGTGGATTTGTCCGCGTCGTTCTTCGCCTTGAGGTCGCTGCCTAGGCTGTTGCCGATTTCGACAGTGTGAGCGAGGATAACAATACCCGCCTTTTGCTCAAACGCCGCGTTGAGCAGCTTCACCATCGCCTGGTCGGTGGTCTTGGAATAAGAGAAAATGTAGCCGTCGCTGTCGTAGATTTCCTCCTCGGGCAAGCCCATCGACTCAATCACAAGCCTGAGCATTTTGAAAATCGAGCTCTCATCGATGAGAGTGTCGACCTGCATTGTGATTTCCACTCCCATAAAATCCTCGGTGTCAAAGGTGAAGTCACAGCTGTCGCCGACGCCGTAATCCATCATAACCTGACCCGCCGAGAGCTTTGACGTGACGCCGTTTACCGTGAAGTCACAGCTGCCGCGCTTGCACAACAGCGTCCGCAGGTATCTGCCGTCGTCACCCTTTCTGTAGCCGAGCTCCCAGAAGTCGGGCAAGCCCTTTGAGTGTACGTCGATAAACATAAGCTGCATACTTTTGTAGGGGTGATAGGAAAATATGCGGCCTTTGCCGTTCGAAAGCTTAAATTCCGAGCGGTTTTTCTGGTCGTTTTTTAGCATTTCATCTGCTTTCAGATGGCTTATTTTTTCATTTTTCAAAGTTATTATCCCTCTGCCATATGTAAATTTTTGGTATTATTTTAGAAATATCAGCTTATTTTATCACATAATTTTTATTAATTATAGTCACATTTAGAATATTTAGACCTTTTAGAGGGCTTTCAAATAATTTTTTGTTGCAAGTTTTTCACCCTTTGGTTTGCTGATAGACAATCCCCCGACAAGCTTGTCTATCAGTCGTCGCTGAGTGTTCAAAAGCTGACCGATATACTTGAAAACCTTTAAATTCCTTTTTTCCGACGCTTAGTTTCGTAACTGTGGTATGAAATCACTCTTCCCTATCGTCGCAGAAAAAATTTAAAAATTTTAAAGATACCTCTTGACAAAGTATACTATGCGTTATATAGTATTAGTTGAAGGGAGGCATCTTTATGGACGCACAGCTCAAACGAGGTTTGATTGATATCTGCGTACTCGCCGCAATCAGAGACGAGGACAGCTATGGCTACCGCATTATCAAAACCGTAAAACCCTATATCGAGATTTCCGAATCCACCCTCTACCCCGTACTCAGACGGCTTGGCGAAAACGATATGCTCTCGGTTCGGTCTGTCGAGCACAACGGACGGCTCAGAAAGTATTATCACATAAATCAAGCGGGAATCGACCGCCTGGACGCCTTCTCGGAGGAATGGAAGGAAATCTGCGCAATCTATAACTTTGTCACAAAGGAGGCACATCATGAGTAAGGAAGCTTTCATCAGCGAATTATCCGCAAAGCTCGACAGGCTGAGCGACGACGACAGGAAGGATTACCTCGAGTTCTTCTCGGAGCTTATCGACGACAAAATCGAGGAGGAAGGCAAGAGCGAAACCGACGCGCTCGAGGCGATGGACAGCGTGTGCAGCATTGCCGACGAAATCATCAGACAGGTTCCCGTTGAGCCCGACGAGAACGCGCGCTACATCGAGACGCACTCCGTAATTGACTGCACAAACCGCTACCGTATGGACGACGGCAGATACAACTTCACCGTCAAGCTGCCCGAGGACGTGAGCTTCAAGGACGTCATTGTCGAGCTCACCAAGGACTACAGCGGTTCAAGGCTCAAGTGCTCCAACCTTTTCTACCTCACCGACGGCGAAGAAGCGGAGTTCACCTCAAAGCTCGAGAACTCCTACGATGGCTTCAACTACTACGAGCTCACCACACTGCGCTTCTCGGAAACAGGTCTCGGTCTGAGGCTATATCTCACCTACAAGGGCAAGAGCTATATGGCGACCGACACCTCTAACAAGAGCTGTGAAAAAGGTAACGGCTACTGGCTCAGCGCATAAACAACAATCACCCTGTAACGCACGGTTACAGGGTGTGTTTTTTGTCATAGGCTGAGAGCATAGGGGCTATGCGCCTGCCATTTTTTCGGGCATAGTAATTCTTTGTAATTCTCACGACGAGGCCGCTCAAGGCAACGAGAGAAACGAGGTTCGGCAGAGCCATCAAGCCGTTGAAGGTGTCGTCAAGCTCCCAGACGAGACCGCTCTGAATGCACGGCGCGGCAACAATCAGCGCAACAAACAAAGCTCTGAAAATCATCACAGGATATTTGCTTCGCTTTCCGCTCAGAAAGCCGACCGCCTTTTCGCCGTAATACGACCACGCGATAATCGAGGTGAAAGCGAAGAGCGGCAGAATCAGCGAAAACGCAAGCACGCCGAAACCGCCGAAGTTTGCCGAGAACATTCCGACTGACAGGACGCTGTCGTCCATATCGGGACTGAGAGCAGAAACATCATTCGTTGTAAGGAACATCAGCGCCGTGAGAGTGCAGATAACAAAGGTATCGAAGAACACCTCAAAAATCCCCCACATTCCTTGCCTGACGGGCTCGCGGAGCTCGGAAGCCGAGTGAGCGATTACAGACGAGCCCAAGCCCGCTTCATTCGAAAACACTCCGCGCGCCAAGCCTTTTTTCAGAGCCGCGCCGATACCGAAGCCCATTACTCCGCAGCCGACGGCGTTAAAGTCAAACGCCTGAGAAATAATCAGCCCGAACGCTTCGGGCACACGGTAGAAATGCATAACTATAGAAACAAGCGCAAGGGCGATAAACAACAGCGACATAACGGGAGCGAGCAGAGCGGTCACCTTTCCGATTCGCTTTATACCTCCGCCGATTATTACTGCCGCAAGGAGCGCAACAACGATACCTATAACGAGCCTCGCATTCTCGCTGTCGCCCGAAAGGCTCTGAGCAAGCGTTCCCGAGATTTTGTTGCTTTGCACTCCGCCCATTCCGATTGCGGCGAGGGCACAGAACGCCGCGGCAAAATACGCAAGCCATTTGCTGCCGAGACCGTAGGCGATGTAATAGAACGAGCCGCTTGAGAGATTGCCGCTTTCGTCACTTTTGCGAAAATATAGTCCTAGAACGTTCTCGCAGTAGCTGACCGCCATTCCGAAAAGCGCGGAAACCCACATCCAGAACACTGCGCCCGCTCCGCCTGTCAGAATTGCGGCAACCACGCCGACGATGTTTCCCGTGCCGACCGTGCCTGAGATTGCCGTCGAAAATGCCTCGAACTGGGAAATCGACTTACCGTTCAAATCCTTTTTTCTCTTACCGCCGAGACTTTTAACTGCGGGGATAATCGTTTCGCCGAGTGCTTCGCCGAATCTGCGAATCTGCAAAAACCGCGTTCGGAAGGAGAGAAAAAGCCCCGTACCGAGTATCAGAAAGATTGTCGGCAAGCCCCAGACAAAGGCGCTCAGCGCGGAGTTTATTTCCGCTACGACGTTGATAAAACTGCTCTGCATCACCGTTCCCCCTTCGGTAAATGTATATGGAAACGGCAATGAAATATGTGTTCAGGCGCAGAACGCAAAAAGGTTTCTCCGCAAAGAGAAACCTTCATCTGTTTATAAAATTACGAATCAAAGAAATGCTGTCCGTCGTCGGTTACGAGACGCTCCGACCTCGGGTACTCGAAGATTTCGGAGTTGTCCGAGTTGGCTTCGAGGTAGGACGCAAACTCGGAAGCGTACCACTTTGCCATTCCGAGGTTGTGCATAAGATAGTGACCACAGTTTTCGGGATTTGTACCCGGGACGCTGTCAGCCTTCTCAACCGATTTGAAGGAGTTAAGCACAAGCTCATAAATCTCACGCGGAGAGCGGTCGCCCTTGAGAATGAGGTAAAAGCCTGTCAGACAGCCCATCGGTCCCCAGTAGATGACCTCGGTCTTCCACTGAGCGTCGTTTCTGAGATATGTGGCAATCAAATGCTCTAGCGAATGCATTGCCGCAACGTCGATAACGGGCTCCCTGTTCGGGCGTTTGAGCCTGATATCGTAGGTTGTGACCTTGCCGCCTGCGACCTCGTCCTGACGGCTGAGGAATATACCGGGAACAATCGCCCTGTGGTCGACGGAAAAACTCTGTATCAATTCCATAATAAGTCCTCTTTCCTTTGCGGCAAAAGCCGCTGTACTTTTCCTAAGTGTAACACAGAAGGGCGGAAATATCAACTCCGCCCTTTTTTTCGTCTATTTAAAATCTCCTCGAAAACTGATCATGACCTTTGAAGAATGTTTAAACCGTAATCAGCAGCTGCTCCGTTGAAATATCGTGATAAAGCGTACAATCTCTGACCCTGAAAACTCGGACAATTCCCGACAGGGCTCCGCTTTCGTCAAACTCAGCCAAAATGTCCTCAAACTGACTGAGAAGCTCGGGACAGAAGGCGAGTGTTTTGTTGTTGTGAAAAACCGCGGTGTAGAGGATTTCCGCCTCGACCAAATCCTGGAAGATGTGACTTCCGTACGAGAGCTCGGGATTGTAGCCCGCCTTGGTCTCCTCCATTTCGCAGATTACGTCAAAGGCGCTGATATCCGAGAACGCCGTCGGAACGCCGAGCTCGTGGGACGAGGTGCCGATTCTGCCCGGAACCATAAGCATCATATGCTTTTCGAGACTGCGGAAATGCCAGTTGATTTCGCCTATCATTTTTGCGACGGTGATTTTTTCGTTGTACGGCATATTGTAATATCCGACAGGGTCGACATAGACAATATAGTCGAGATTTTCTACCCTCGAAAGGCCCATCGACGCGCCCTTGCTTCTGAGCAGGATATGCTCCTTCGGGACATTCTCGGGAAGAGCCACGGAGTCCTTGCCCTTGACGACCTGGAGAGGTCTGCACTGGAGCAAGTCTATTGTGTACTCTCCGTCGTCGGAAACGTTGATTGTGAACTCCGTATCGACGGGATAATCGTATTCAGTCTGGATTCGGCTTAACATTCGGTGCATACTGTCCATCAGCTTTTTGTTTGTGACAAGTCCCTTGCACGAAATAAACCTTACGTCCTGACGGCGGCCGAGTTCTCTCAGTCTTTGCTCCGCGTCAAAATCGTGCTCCAGAAGCACGTTGCCGAGATAGCGCGGAAGCACGGGCTCGAGGGTGTTCAGGCTGACGGTTTCGAGCTTTTTCTCCGAGGTGTTGATTACCTCAGCATTACGCTGGGAAAATCTGTGCCTGTCCGCGGCGCTTGAATAGACCGTGCGCTCGGGCATATCAAGACTGACAAGCCGAGGATAAGAGCCCTCGGTTCGGTCGACTGCCGAGGTTCCGAGACCCATAACGAGCCTGAGCATACCCGCCCTGGGGTCGGCAGTCTGCAAAAATCTGTAAGGGCTGTATGAGTAGCCCACACCCGCGGCGCAAGGCATATAATACGAGCCGTAGTACGAGCCCGAAACGCGCTGAACCAGAAGTGCCATCTGCTCGTCGCGCTTGTCAAGGCCTCGACGTTTTCTGTAATCGAGCGCTGAAAGACTCATTGTGCTCGCGTAGACGGTTTTGATTGCGTTCTCAAACTCCTTGAGCCTGTCCTCGTAGCTGCCTCTGTTTGCACAGAAAACAGAATCGTACTTGCCCGCAAAGGCATTACCGAAGCCGTCCTCGAGAATACTGCTGGAGCGGACTATATACGGGTCCTGACCGTAATATTCAATCAGATTGCCGAACTGCTCGCGCATATCGTCCGAAAAGCTTCCGTTCAGAAGCAGCTTGCGGAATTCGTCCGCAAGCTCAAAATACCCCTCGTCCGTTCTCTGTCTGATTCGCATATCCCAGAAGCCGTTGTCAACGATGTAGGTGTAGTAAACGTCCGAGCCGATATAGAATGAATCGTGCGGCTCGAGGGTTTCGTTGATGTCGGGCTCCTCGTTTCGGATTATCGCTCTGGACAAAAGCATTCCGCAGGCTTTGCCGCCTATCATTCCCGTGCCTATCATATGATTTCTGACTTCAAAGTAATCCTCGGGACAGAAATGCTTTTTGACCATAAGGCGCATTTTTCTGTCGCGCGTCATCATTATGTTGCACATACTGTCGCACTCACCCGAGATATCCTGACCGATGCCGTACTTCTGCTTCGCATTGTTGAAAAACCTGTCCCACGAATCGATGCACCTGTCGTCGGTTCCGCGTCTGAGCTTGCCGAGCGTGTGATAAAATCGGCTCGACTTGACGCCGTCGGTGACAGGGCGGAATCTGCCCGTGGCAGGCTCGTAGGTATGCGGCAGAAACATCGTCTCGGAATCGCGGTTCCAGACCTTTTCCGGACGAACAAATATATCCTTTTCGCCCGTGTACACGTCAAGAAAAAGCTGTGTTGTGTCGATGATTTTGTTGACGGAAGCGACCGAGTGCTTTCCTCGGATAAGCGGAAAGAACGCGACCGTGTCGAGCACAAAGAGGAACGGACAGGTAACTCTGAAAAAGTTGCCCATCATCAAGTCAGTAGCCCAAGCTGTCTGGAGCTCGGAGAGGCAGTCAAAAACATAGAACGCGTCTCTGCCCGCTTTCTCGATTGCGTTATGGATTTCTACTGTGAAATTCTCAAAGCGGTGCGAGAGCGGAATTCTGACAGTCTCCACCTCGGGCATTTCGGTGATAAGGGGCTCGTGACCTGCAAAACGAAAATATATTATCTTGCGCCCGTCCTTTATCGCCTGTCTGACGTACGGCTCCATAAAGAGCCTGAACTCGTCCAGACGGGAAACCCTCCAAACCACGTTGTCTCCAAGCCTGATGTTGTCAAGAGCCTTATCCATTTCGGGGATTCCCGAGAGTATTCTGTCAAACGCCGCCATAAAGCAAACCTCCAAGCATAGCAAAAGGGCGCAGTTCACAAACGTGAAAAACGCCCTTGTTTTTATGTAATTATTCTATCATCCGAAAACAGCCTTGTCAATAAGATTCGCAAGTTTTTATATACAAAATTGCATAATTGTTTGCGATTTTCCGAATTATCCCAAATAACTATCTGTGATTTGAATATATCAATAAAAATCCTTCGTTTCGATTTCAGTCTCAAAACGGGAGATTCTTGTCCGTAAATCTTTTATGGACAAAAGGCGCTGTGTTTGGTACAATAGAGTTATGAAAATCGGACGATATTATTTTGAGCAAGGAGAAAAAATGAAAAAGCTAAAATTCATCAGCGCGCTTCTCTGCGCCGCGCTCTGCGTTTCTCTGTTCACGGCTGTCTCGCAGGCAAAGACCGCGAAGAAATACGTAAGGTCGCTGAGCGTGAAATCAAAGGCGACGATTACAATTCCCGCAAAAAAAAAACCGTCACAAAAGCCTATAAGGTAACGGTCAAGGTTAAGGGCAAGGTTTCGAAGCGTTTCACCGCGAAGTCGAGCAAATCGACGGTTGCCGCGGTAAAGGTGAGCGGAAGCACAATCAAGGTCGCTGCCAAAAGAGCGGGCACCGCAAAAATCAAGGTTACCACAAAGGCAAAGAACCGCAAGGGAAAGAAGCTGAGCAAAACCCTTACTGTTACGGTAAAAAAGCAAAAGGTCAAGAAGCCCGAGCCCGAAAAGCCCGAGGATGAAAAGGGTATGTCAATTTACTTTGCGAACAACAAGAGCTGGACGGCGGCAAGCTTGATACCATTGAAATGAGCTATCCCAAGGGATATGACAAGACCATAAAAATCTACACTCCCGAGGGCTACGACCCCGAGGACAAAAGCAAAACCTATTCGGTGCTCTATATGGCGGACGGTCAGAGCCTCTTCGGCACCTCGAATACCCGCTCGATACGCGAGTGGCGCTGTGACGAAACCGTTCAGTCGCTTATCAACAACGGCGGCGACGGCGTGATTATCGTCGGAGTGGTCACGAACGACGATAACCGCTTCAGCGAGCTTACTCCCAAAATCGGCGAGATTTCGTCCTCGATTCCTGCGCTTCCCGAAACTATGACGCTCGAAGGCGAGACGTTCTCGAACTTCATTGTAAATGACGTTATCTCCTACGTTGAGGAGCACTACAACACAAACGGCATCCGAGGAATAGCAGGCTCATCGAGCGGCGGACTTGAGGCGTTCTACATCGGTATGGAACACCCCGACAAGTTCAGCTATGTCGGCGTGATTTCGCCCGCAATGGATTTCTTTGAGGACGACGCGTGGAACAAATACCTGAGCGAAAAGGATTTCTCGGCTGAAATGCCGAAGATGTACCTCTACAGCGGCAACAATGACAGAATCGAAAAAATTCAGTGCACCGCGACGGTCGCAATGGAAAGCCGACTGAAAGATAAGGGCTATCCCGCTGATAAGCTGACTATGGTAATCGACCAGGACGGCGCTCACAACGAAGGCTTCTGGGCATTATACTTCCCCGAAATGCTCTGCTTCGGGCTCGGCTGATACCTACAAAAAACACCCTCAATCGAGTAGGGCGGAATAGCTCCGCCCTCTCACACCACCGTACGTGCCGTTCGGCATACGGCGGTTCAATTTAATTTCAAAGTATGTTGATTAAGAT
>ONAL01000010.1 GCA_900315785.1 uncultured Eubacteriales bacterium | reverse complement strand
ACGGTTTTCTTAACGGTCGGCTTCAAGTCCGGTCACTTAATCTGAAATAAAAAACCAGTCACCCGAAATTGGGTGACTGGTTTTTGGTGCTGGTGACCGGACTTGAACCGGTACGGATTTAACTCCGAGGGATTTTAAGTCCCTTGTGTCTGCCTATTCCACCACACCAGCAAAGAAGGCAACAGGAAACATTTTCCTGTTGCCCTGATGGTGACCCGGACGGGAATTGAACCCGTGTTACCGCCGTGAAAGGGCGGTGAACCTACGACACTTCGGGTATGAACCGAATGCTCTAGCCAGCTGAGCTATTCCGCCACGTATGCCGATTTATGAAATCAGCAACAATAATTATACTATATACATCGCTGTTTGTCAACAGCTTGGGGAAATATTTTTCCTTTTGCGACCTTGTTATTGGTCTTCGCCGAGTGTTTCCTCGGTAATCTCCTCGTTTTGAGGTAAGGGTTCCTCTGTCGCCTGGGTGTCCGAGGTCTCGGATGTTTCGGGGGTCTCGGTTGTCTCGAAGGTCGCCGAGGTTTCCTCAGTTTCGGGCTCCGAGGTCGCTGTCTCGTACTTGATAGTTCCGTCTACCATCGTTCTGAAGGAGCCCTCGTCCTCGTCACGGACAACGTGCTTGTCGGTAAGGCTGTACTCCGAGTGACAAATCTCGTCCTCGCTGACAATCTTGCCGTCTAGATAAAGCACGCGGTAAGTCGAGGTGTCAAAGCTCTTGCCCTTGACGATATCGGTGTTCTTGGTGTAGAGCTTGACGTTGTCGTAATAATCCTCCTGAACGCCGTAGATATTTACGGTCAGGGTCGAGCCGTCCATTTTGCTCTCGATAAACATCTGATAATCGGTATTGTTTCGGAGCTGTAAATCGAGGTTCGGGTAATCGATTGTCGCGTCCTCGCCCGCAAAAGCGTAGCCTGACGCCCAATAGTGGTTATGGCGCTCGATGATACCCATATTCGCGAAAGCCGCCGCCTGGAAAATGGTGGTGCTCGCCTGGCAGATACCGCCGCCGTAGCCTTCCTCGAGCTTGCGGTCGTTGATAACCGTAGCTTTCTTGTAGCCGTTTGCGGGGTCGTTTGAGTCGCCTGTGCAGTCGTTAAACGACCAGATTGCGCCCGGCTCGATAACCGAACCGTTGCACGCCTTGAGGGCAACGCGCATATTTGTGTTGCCGTCTTCGGTGTTATTTGAATACGAGGTCACGGTGGAAAGTCCGATTATCTTCTCCTGAAGGTCGGAGACGGTGATATCGGGTGTGAGGGTTTCGACCTCGGCGTCTATCTTGCCCGAGCTCTCGCCCGATTTAATAAACTTTGCCATACTGTGTCTGAGCTCGCTCTGATACAGATGATAGCCGTCTGTGCCTTCCTTGTACTCAAAGCGGTTGTTCGAGAAGGGGTTGAACTTCTTGACCTTGGCGTCCTTGGGAGCCTTGTCGACTTCCTTTGCCAACGCAGAGACAACGTCCTTGACGGACTCGGCATTGAGCTTGTAGCCAATCTCGAGCTTGGGCAAAGTGAGCTCGCCTGTCGAAGCGGGCTGAGTTTCACCCTTGGGCGGGTCGTAAATGCCCTGTTCCTTGAGGCTGTAGAGCTTGGCTTCCTCGAGCTGGGATTTGAAGCTGTACGTATATGTGAAGTCTGTCTTTTTGTAGGTCTTTGAGGTTTCGTTCGCGGTTACGTCGAGTGTGAAGTCGGGGACAGCCTTGATGGCGTTCTTGGTGAGCTTCTTCTCAGCCTCTTCCATCGAAAGGTTACTGATGTCGATTCCCGAAATCTTGACGCCCTCGGAGAATTTGAACGGAGCGTTCTTCTTGTTCTCGCGGTAAATGTTGTAGCCGATGATACAAGCGGCGGTTGCGATGACCGCAGCGACAACAACGCTTGACGCGATAACCATAGCGCGCCTTGACTTTGACTTGACCCTCTGAGCCTTGTAGACGTTCTTCTGCTTCTTGGGAGCCTGTGAAGTCTGCTTCGCGGGTTTAGCCTGCTTGGCGGGCTTTTCGGACTTTGTCGCTTTTGTCGGCTGAACCTTCGGCGGTCTTGGCGAACGGGACGCGCTGACCGAGCGCTCTCTTCTTGTCCTTGTCGGAGAAGCTGAGCGAGGTGCCGCGCTGCGAGGCCTTGAGCGGCTTGCCGAGCGGGTCTTTCGCTCTGTTTCGGTTTTTCCCGACGAATAACCGTCGAGATTATACTTATCATTATAATAGTTTTCCAACTCAATGCCTCCTTCCTTTTTTACGCTACAAAGTATATAATATAACATTTTTCGAGAAAAATAAAGTATTATTCCCAATTTTCTCAAAAATTTTTTAACAAATTTAAAATCGTTTTTACCCTTATATATATTGAAATTTGCGCAGTATTTGTATATAATTAGTGTGTATATCTATGTTTTGCAAAAGTCGCGGAAATACGCGGCGAAAAATAAGGAAAGGCTGTGTATATATGAAAATTCTGGTTTTTTCAGCTTCAACGGGCGGCGGTCACAAACGCGCCGCAGCCGCAATCAAGGAATATATCGAGCAGAACCGACCCGACTGTGAGGTAAAAATTACCGACGGTTTAGCCCTTACAGGAAAATTTTACAATAAATTTATCTGCGGCGGCTACACATTTCTGGCGAAGAAAGCGCCCAAATTCTACGGTCATATCTACAAGGGCTCTGATAAAAAATCAACCCTCAACGATATCTGCAACGGCGCGAACAAGTCCAAGGGCAAGCACCTTTTGCCTGTGATTGAGGAGTTCAAGCCCGACGTAATCATCTCGTGTCACGCGTTCGTCACGACTATGCTCGGCGACCTCAAGGTCAAGGGTGCAATCAAAACTCCCGTGATTGCGCTTATCACCGACTTTGCGCCGCACTACACCTACATCGCCGACGGTATCGACCACTACGTCGTAAGCAGCGACAAGATAGTCGCGCTGTTCAAGCAGAAGTACAACATCAGCCCGTCGCGCGTTCACGCGTTCGGTATTCCGACGTTCGACAAATTCGCTCAGAAGGTTGACAAGGACGCGCTCAGAGAGAGCCTCGGGCTCAGAAAAGAGACAAAAACAATTCTCTTTATGGCGGGAAGCTTCGGCGTGACCGACGTTCTCGACATCTACAGAGACATCGCCGACAAGGCGACAAACAGCCAGTTCATCGTTATCACGGGCAACAATCAGAAGCTCTACGAGAAGTTCAAGGGCTATGTCAACAACCGCACGAAGCTTTTGATGTTCGTTGACAACGTAGAGGATTATATGCACTGCTCCGACCTGATTATTACCAAGCCGGGCGGTCTCACCGTCAGCGAGAGCATTCAGTGCGGTCTGCCGATGGCGATTTATTCGGCTTTCCCTGGACAGGAAAAGGACAACGCGGATTACCTCGTCGAGAGCGGTCTTGCGATTATGCTCGGCAAGAACCCGGGCGAGACGGTTTCTGCGCTTATCAACTACGACAGCAAGCTGAATCAGATGACCGAAAACTGCAAAAAAGCCTGCAAGGGCAATTCGTCCGAGCAGATTCTCGGACTTGTTGAGGAGATACTCAAAAAGTGAAGAAGTTATTAACGGCAATTTCGCTGATACTGGCGGCGGTTATTCTCGCGTCCTGCGCGCTGAGCGAGAACGACAGCCTGTCCGCGGACACCAAGCCCGAGGAAGGCGCGACCTACGGCTACACAAACGAAACCGCGTCGCCTAGCTCGTACTCGGAGTACAGGACAGCCGCGACGGATTTCAGCCTTGAAATGCTCAGAAACGCGTACGACGGCAAGGACACCGTCATTCCGACTGCGGGGCTTTACTCGTCGCTGTCGCTGCTGAACAATATTGCTTCGGGCACGACGCAGCTTGAGCTCAAGACTCTGCTTGGCAAGAAAGCGTCTGCGACCGCAATCAACGAGGGCAACGGCTACTTTGTCAGCCGACTTGAGGCTATCAAAACAAAAAAGGCGAGCGTGAAGCTCGACAACAATATTTTCTTTGAGGAGAACACTCCTGTCAGCGGCTCAGTGCTTAGAACAAACGTGAGCTACTACAATCACGGATTGTTCAAGCTGAACTTCTCGGACAGCTCGTCGCTTGACAAGGCGAACGGCTACATTTCCGAGAAGAGCGGCGGCAAGGCAAAGGAGCTCCTCAGCGCTCTGAGCGGCAATATGACGCTGTCGGGAACGACTGTAATTTCGGACAGCTGGCTCGGCTGCTTTGACGAGAGCGGCTCAGATATGCTCACGGGCACGGAATATCTGCTCAAGGGCAAAAGCTGCAAGGGCTTCATCAAGGATTTCAAGGGCACGCCGTGCAAGTTTGTGGCTCTGCTCCCCGACAAGGATGTTTCCGACCTGCTCAAAGCTCTGAACAGCGAGAGCTATTCGGAGATTATCGAGTCTATGAATATTTTCAAAACGGCGGACGTGAGTATTGCTCCCTTTAAGCTCGAAAGCTGTGAGGATTACAGCGGGCTCGTCAAAAAATCGGGCGTAAGCGAGATTTTTGGGGACGGCAGCTTCTCGGGACTTACGTTCCGTAAAACAGCTTCGACTGGCGCAGTCGCGCAGTACTGCTCGGTAAACATTAACGCCGCGGGCGTGAACACCTCGGACAAGGTCAAGGCGAAGTCAAAAAAGCAAGAGGCAGAAACCAAGCTCAGCTTTGACCGCCCCTATGTTTTCTTTATCATTGACAACGAAAGCAACATCCCGATTATCTCGGGAATCAAAGGCTAAGCTCGGCTCAGCCGAATAGAATCGGAAAGGCAACGGAAATTTATGAAGAAATTTCTAAAACCTAAATACATTCTCAACGTCGCGGTCATCGGACTGTGCGTCGGAATTATACTTTACTTCTTCTTCAGCGAGAACGGTCTGCGCGACTTGCTTCGCTCCAAAACGCCGCTGCTGTGGCAGTGGTTCGTCGCGGCGCTGATTAGCGAAGCGGTATTTATGCTGTTTGAATCGTCGGTAATCTACGTTTTCATCAAGGATGATTACAAAAATTTCAGGTTCATCGACGCGGTCAAAACGGCGCTTATGGGACTTTTCTGGTGCGCTGTTACGCCGAGCTCGACGGGCGGTCAGCCGATGCAGGTCTATCTGCTCCACTCGATGAAGGTTGAGGTCGGCTACGCGACCTCGCGTCTGACGCAGAAATTTATGGTGTATCAGGTTGTGCTGACGCTGATTAACATCGCGTCCGTAATCATCAACCTTCCGTTCATTCTGTCGACCCCGAACGTCAAGCTCGTTATTATGCTGCTTGCGCTCGGATTCATCACTCAAATCGGCGTTACGGTGCTATTCCTCATCTTCAGCTTTTCTGAAAAGCTGTCGCACAAAATCGTAATGTTTGTGACAAAGCTTCTCCACAAAATCCGCATTATCAAGAACGTCGATGAAAAAATCGAAGGAATCGAGAAGCAGCTCGACGAGTTCCACACCTCGAACCGTGAGATTTACAAAAAGCCGAAGCTGCTGACAAAGGCGACAATCCTGACGTTCTGTCAGTTTGTGGCGATGTTTATGGTGTCGTACTTCATCTACAGGGCGCTCGGCTTCAACGCCGCTAGCCCCGTACAGATTATGTCGTGTCAGGCGTACGTTAACCTGATGAGCGGAATGATACCGATTCCGGGCGCTTCGGGTGCCGCGGAGCTCGGATTCACGGCGTTCTTCAGCGTGTTCTTCCTGCACGGAACGCTCAAGAGCGCGGCGCTTATCTGGAGATTCATCAACTACTACCTCGTTGTGTTCGTAACCGCGCCGTTCGCGTACCTCTCCAAGGACAAGACAGACGCGGCAAAAGCCGAGGAAGAAAAACAAATAAAGGCATAAACAAAGGCAGTCGTGTGACTGCCTTTTCTATTTATCGTTATGCAATTTCAAAACTACTGCCGTAACGTCGTCGTCGTGACCGTCGTTGCGGCGTTTTATCGCTTCCTCGACAACCTTCTTTGCCAAATCCTGACAGGTGCCGTCCTCGTAGCTCTTTATCAGATTTTCGAGCCACCTTTCTTCTCCTGTGAAAGCCCCGTCGGATACCATTACAACTACATCTCCCTCCGATAATTTTACGCTCTGCTTTGAAAAGCTGACCTCGCCGAGAATTCCGACGGGAAGCGACGGAGCGTTCTTGATTACGACGCGTCCGCCCTTTCTGACGAAGGTTGCGGGCGCTCCAGCCTTGCCGATTACGGCTCTGCCGCTGAACAAATCGACCTTGAGCAAATCTACCGTGCTGAGGCTCTCGTCCTCGCTCTTGACCATAAGGGCGGAGTTGACGACCTTGAGCGCCGTGTCGTCAGACAAGCCCGACTTGAGAAGCCGCTTGAGGATTGAGACGGTCATATTGCTGTCGACCGCCGCTCTGCCGCCTGTGCCCATTCCGTCGCTGATGAGCGCTACAAACTCGCCGAACCCGTTGGAGAAGCAGCCGACGCAGTCGCCGCAGAGCTTTCCTCCGCCGCAGATGTGCTGATACACGCCGACCTCCGCGTCGAACAGCGGAATCTCGCTGAGAGTTATTCGCCTTCTGCTGCCGATTTCCGTTATGACGGGTGTGTCAAAGCAGCGGCCGCAGAGCCCCGAAAGCTCCTTTGCGAGAGCGTTGCGCTTAATCGCGGTTTTGCTGCCGTTCTCCAAGCGGATTTCCACGCTCATTCTGCCGTTCTGGTCGAGCATACAGCCGCAGTCGTTCGGCTCCAGACCTATTGAGCGCAAATGCTCAAGCACTCGAGCGGAGCAGTCGGGGTCAAAGCTCTTGTAGCGTTCCAGCTCGCCAGCCAAATCGCTGAGGATTTCCGACAAGCCCGAGAATTGTCCCGCGGTTACGGAGCGGATTTCTCCGACGCGTCGGGCGGCTTCAAGACCGCCGAGGTAGTCGCGGTAGCCGCGCGTGAGACTGTCGGCAATTTCAAGCGGACGACAGCACTTTTTCGAGAACAGGCTCTCGACATCTGCCTCGGTAACAAAGCCCTGAGCCCTGAGCGGAGCGGCGAGACGTGAGAAATCCTCCTCGGTAACCTTTTGCTGACGCTCCCAGCAGTAGGTTTTCAGCCCGCAGGTCGAGCAGACCTCGCCTCTGACGTTCTCGTAAATTGAGGTTGCGTTTGGAGCGTAGAGCCGAGACAGGCGGCGGCTTACGTTGTTGACGCTTCCGCTGACGTTTTTGAGGGCGTTTGAGGCAAAGTCGAGCCGCATTACGAGCGAATCGCGGAGCGACCTCTCCCCTCTCGAGCTGTCGCGCGGCATAAACAGCGGCGTAACGTACCTTTCGAGCTCGCGCGGAAGCAGCATAAACGCGGCGGCGCCGATTACTGTCTCAATAAAAAGCGGCAGCGCTTCGCGCGTTTCGCCCGAGGACAGGAGCATAATCCCGTTGCAAATCAAAAAGCTGACGGTTACTCCGAGCTTGCCCGACAGCGAAAACAGACCGCCGATGAGACCGCCGAAGCTGTAGCCCGCGCAGATGTAAGCGTAGCCCGACGAGCTCATTCCGAAAACCGAGCCTGTGGCGGCTCCCGCGACCGCGCCGCCCGCGGCTGAGCCGTAGCGCGCGCACAGGAGAATTGTCATTACGGAGAGGATTCTGCCGAGCGAGACGTTCTCGACCTCGACGCTGCCGAGCGAAAGCATCAGGATACAGCCCGTGAGCGCAAGCGAAGCGGTATCAGACTGGCTGAGCCCGTAGAGTCTGCGCTCCTCGGAGATTACCGCAATACTTTTCTTCATAAAGAACGCCGCTCCCGCCGACAAAAGCGCTTCGGTGAGCACGGTTGAGAAGTCGCCGAGCGTGCTTGTCTTGACAAAAATCATCGCTATTCCCGACGCAAAAATCGGCAGAAACGCGATTGTGGGCGCGTAGAGCATTGAACGGCTGAGAAGCTTCACGTCCTCAAGCGTCCAGCGTATCACTCCTACCGCAATACAGACCGCGATGTACCGAAACGGCTGGGACGGGTTGAGGATTATGTAGCCCAGCGACGAGCCGAGCAGAGCCCAGATAAGGCGGTTTCTGCGGCAAGCGGCGGTGTAGCTTACGCCGAACGGAGCGAGCGACGAGAATATCACTCCGCGGCATACGATTATTCCAAGCAAAAAGCTGACGCCAGACTCGACTATCTCCCTTATAAGCTGTGTGTTTTCTCCCTTGCGCTGTCTCGCTGTTCCGATTGTGTTCATCTTTATACTTCCTTTTGATTTGGTACCTACTATTATAAGGACGGCGCGGTCAAAGTTTTGTCATAAAGTGTGGGCGGTTTTCGGAAACATTTTCGGAAATGATGTAGAAATAATGAAAATCAGCCGACTTTCACAAGTCGGCTGACGTTTTTAAAAAATATATCTGAATACTTCCAAATCTACCTTGAAGTTAATCACTTCCACTTCCTCGAACTCCAGAAGCTCCTTCTGACGGGTTATTCCCCCGAAAACAAAGCTCGGAGCAAGGCTTCCGTCGCCCTTCACAACACGGTGACAGGGGACAATTCCCTCATAAGGGTTCTTGTGGAGAGCGTTTCCGACGGCTCGCGCAAGCCCTCGGTTTCCGAGATAGCGCGCAATATCGCCGTAGGTTGTGACGAAACCTCTCGGTACTTTTTTGACCGCGTTGTAAACACTTAGTTCAAAGTCGGTCATCACTTCACCTTGAGAACCGCCGTTGAATAAGGCAGGAGCTTCAGCTTCTTGCCGTCAAGGTTGATGTGCTTCTTGCCGTTCTTTTCCGAAGCGACGAGGTCGGCGCGGAGCTCGCAGTCGTCGGAGAGCTCGACCGTCTTGCTCAGCTCGTCGGAGACGTTATGGACAATCAGGAGCTTTTCGCCCTTGTACTCGACATAATAGCCGCAGATGCATTCGTCCTTGAAGCCGTCGGTTTTGGTGATTATACCGCGCGCGATTGCGGGGTTCTGGTTCTTGACCTTAATAACCCTCTTGTAGAAGTTGAGAATTGATTTCTTGTCCTTTTCCTGCTGCTTAACGCCGCCGTAGGACGCGTGGTTAGCGTCGGCGCCTGCTCCGCTGACGCGGATATCGGGAAGGTTTTCGCTGTCCCAGATCATCGGCTCACGCTTGTACTGGTCGTCGTTCTTGGTTGCGTCCTGAGTTGTGCCGATTTCCTCGCCGTAGTAGAAGAAGGAATTGCCCGGCATAAGCATATAGAGCGCGGCAGCCATTTTGGTGCCCGCGGAGTCACGGAGACTGAGATAGTTTCCGCTTCGAATCTGGTCGTGATTTGAGAGGAAGAAGCTGTTGATTGCGTTGGGGTTCGACTTCTTGGTCTCCTCGATATAGGACTTGACGTTCTTGGCAAGACCCGAGCCGTTCGAGGTGATTACGGAGTTCACAAAACCGCCCGCGGAGCCTGCAAAGCCGAAGGCAAAGAAGCTGTCGATACCCGAGTTGTACATCTCCTCGATTTCCGCGTTGCCTGTCCAGTGCTCGCCGACCATATAAACGTCGGACTTGTATTTCTGAGCCATTGAGTAATACCACTTGAGGAACGCCTGTCCGTCGGTGTGGTCGTTGGTATAGTAGAGCGTCGCGTCAAGGCGGAAGCCGTCCACCTTGTGCTTTTTGAGCCAGAACTTAGCTATCTTCTCAAAATAGTCGCGTGTTTTGTCGGAGTTGAGGTTCCACTCGGGCATATGCTCGGAGAAGTTGCTCTCATAGAACAGGTTCTTGCCGATACCTGTGTAGCCCTCACCGGGGCTCTCGTCAAACTTGTGAATTTCAAAATACTCGGCGTCACCCTTCATATTGCCGCTCAGTGCCTGTTCGCAAGCTGACTTGAAGAGCGGATTTGTGCTCGAGCAGTGATTGAGCACCATATCGATAATCAGATTGATACCGCGCTTATGGCACTCGGTCACGAGCTCGTCGAAGTCGTCGAGCGTGCCGAAGTTTTCGTCGATGTCAAAGTAGTTGTCAACGTCGTACTTGTGATATGACGGGGACGGCATAATCGGCGTAAGCCAGATTCCGTCGATACCGAGGTCTGTGTCGGTCTTGGGGTCGCCGTCGTTGAGATAATCGAGCTTGTCGATAATACCGCGCAAATCTCCTACGCCGTCGCCGTCGCTGTCGTTGAAGGCTGAGACGAAGATTTCGTAGTAGTTGCGGTATTTATCTGTCGATTTCTGTACCTTTATTGAAGCTGTCGGGTCAACGTACTCGCTGCTGCTTTTTGAGCAGGAGCAGAGACACGAAGCAATTATTGTCAAAGTCAGTAATAAGGCAAATATCCTTTTCATAAGTTCACCTCTAACAAAAAGGGGCGACCGAAGTCGCCCCTAATGGTTTTGGAATCAGGGATTAACCCTTTACGCCACCGGCTGTTACGCCGCCAACGTAGTAATTCTGCATCTTGAGGAACAGGGCTGTTACAGGAACAGCAACGAGTACCGAGCCTGCAAGGAATCGCTTGAACCACTGGTTCTTGTGGTCAACGTCGATCATACGCTGGAGACCGATAGCAACAGTGTAGTTGTTAACCTTATCGCCCGCGATAATCTTTGCAAGGATAAAGTCTGTCCAAGGTCCGATGAAGGATGTAAGTACCGTGTAAACAACGATAGGCTTGGACATGGGAAGAATAATCTTCCAGAAAATCTGGTTACGTGTTGCGCCGTCGATTGTCGCAGCCTCATCAAGAGCTCTCGGGATTGTATCGAAGAAGCCCTTGGAAATCTGGTAGCCCAGACCTGCGCCTGACGAATAACAAATAATCAATGAGAGAATAGGTCCGTCAAAGCCGGGGATACCGAGAATGTTTGTCAGGTCAAGGAGACCCATAGCCTTTAAGAGGTAGTAGATAGCGATCATGGTCATGAAGCCGGGGAACATACCGAGGATCATACCGATGTTGATGAACTTTTTACGGCTCTTAAAGCGGAGACGGGAGAACGCATACGCTACCATGAGTACGCTGATTGTAGAAATTACGCAGCTGAAGCAAGCGATAACGAATGTGTTGATGTACCATCTCGGGAAGTTAAGCGAACTTGTCTCTGTAAAGAGCTTTACATAGTTGTCAAATCCGTAACTTGCGGGAACCAGCGACTGAGGAATAGCCTCGGGGTCAGCTGAGAATGACTGCAGGATTAAGTATACAAGGGGAGAAACCCAGATAATACCTAAAACAGCAAGGATAATGTAAATAAACGTATTTGCGAGGCCGCGTCTGAGCTTATAACTTTTTATCATGAGAACGCCTCCTCATCCTTTGCGGACTTCGTCATATTGAACGTGATGAGTGACAAGGTCGCGCAGACAATAAATACGAGGATACCTATCGCAGCAGCGAGCTTGTAGTCCTGTTTCTCACCCATGGTGAGGTTAAAGAGCCAGGTTACAAGGATATCGGTGTGACCCGCGTTGTACGCGTCGGGGTTCGACGGACCGCCGCCTGATAACAGATAGATAACGTTGAAGTTGTTGATGTTTCCGATAAAGCTTGTGATGAGGTACGGGGTTGTAACGAAGAGCATGTACGGAAGAGTAATCTTTGTAAAGCTCTTGACAGGGCCCGCGCCGTCGATTGTTGCCGATTCGTAAAGGTCGGCAGGAATGTTCATAAGAATACCGGATGTGATAAGGATGGTATACGGGATACCTACCCAGATATTGACTATAATTACGGTTATACGCGCCGCCAAAGGAGTACCGTTAAGGAACTTGATCGGCGTGTGGTTGCCTGTAATCATTTCGATGAGCTGGTTGAGAGCACCGCCGTTCTCAGCCAGGATCTGAGCCATAAGGAGAAGGGATACGAACTGGGGAACAGCTACTACTACTACGAAGAGTGTTCTCCATAAAGCCTTGAGCTTGATGCCCTTCTTGTTAATCATAAGAGCTACTACCATACCGAGGATGTAGTTCGAGAAGGTAGCGAAGATAGCCCAGATAACAGTCCATTCAGCAAGGCTTAAGAATGTACGTGCCTTTACGTCGCCGCCGACGAAGTTTACGAGCTCGCCGAAGTTCTTGAGACCTGCCCACTGGAAGAGTGTTCCGGGCGGGAGGTGAGACTTATCGTACGTTGTGAACGCGATAAGAATCATGAAGATAAGCGGGAGCACCGTGAAGCAGCCGATCAGCAAGCACGGAAGCGACATAAGTGTGATGTGGAACTTCTCGTCGAAGAAAGACTTGATTTCTTCTCTGAAGCCCATAATCTTCTCGCCGTTCTTCTTTGCTTCGTATACCTTGAACGCGCTCTTGGTGTTCGCGATATAAACAGCTAAGAATACAACCGTGATGATGATTGTAAGAACGGAGTAGAGAAGGATAAGCATTGAGTTATCAACATAAACAGTCTCGGGGAAGCCGTCGGGTGTGAATGTCTGTCTCATAGCCTCGTAACCGAGGGAGTGAGGATAAGATACAGTCTCACCGTTGACAACGCCTGTACCTGTTACGTTGATCTTGGAAATATAACCCCATCCGAAGTTAATCATAAACAGTATGTACGCAACTTCACTGAACAGGAAAATAAGACCCTTGATAATCTGGCCTCTCACCATGTTGGAGACGCCGAAAACAAGATAAGATAATTTTACGAAAATATCGCCCTTAACGAATCTTTTTCCGTATCCGGCCAATCCCTTGCCGATTCCAACGAAGAAGCGTACTATCGCATGTCCAATGAATTTGAAGAACCTCGCGATATTTCCGGGCAGCTTCTTGAAGAAGTTTACGAAGTTATAGCCGAATTTCTGGAAAGGATTTAGCTGCATATAATCAATATATCTCATCAAATCACTCTCCCTTTTGATTAGTTTAAATAATAATTTTCGTTATCCTGTTCCCCTCGTTTTAAAAATTATTATTTAAGCTAAACAATTTTTAAAACTACATGATAACGTAGCTCCCTTACGGGATCAGGGCAGCCCGAATGTTCGGGCCGCCCGTTAATTTCAGTTAATAATTAAGAGTTGATGTTCTTAATTGTCTTGTCGAGGAGACCAGCGAAATCGTAGGTGTCGGGGTTGGTCTCGTCAGCGATAAGTGTGTTACCCATAGCCTTGAAGGGATCCCAGATGGAACCAACGTTAGCCTGAGGAACGGAGAACTCGCTCTGCGCAAGAAGTGCGGAGATAGCTACGTCGTTCTTTACTGTGTCGGAGTCAACAACTGCGTTGTTTGTCGGGCTCCAGCCGAGCTTCTCAGCTCTCTGATTCTGGCACTCCTCGGAAGCGAGGTAGTAAGCAAGAATCTGAGCAGTTCTCGGGAACTTGGAGTTAGCGTTAACGCCTACCATCTTGTAGCCGTACATGGAAACAACCTGAGTGTCCTTACCGTCGATGTTGATTGTCGGGATCTTGGCAGCGCCGAAGTTCTCTTCGCCTAAAGCCTTCTTGATACCGGAAGTATCCCAGTTACCATCGATACCTGCGCCAACCTTTGTGGGTCTTGTAGCAGTTGATGTGAAGCCGGAGGGAATAGCAGCTGTAGCGTCTGTCATAAATGTGCCCTTGTAGTCATGCATGAGCTTGGAGAAAGCCTTTAAGGAAGCAACAACGTCGTCCTTGTTGTAGTCGTTGAAGAGCTGGTTGCCGTCCTTGTCGAGACCCTCGAGTGAAAGTCCGCCTGTGAATGCGAACATACAAGCATAGTAGCCGTTACCAACGTCCATGATGAACTTCTTGCCTGCCTTCTTACAAGCAGCTAAGAGGCCCTCAAATGTCTTGGCGTCTTCGTCCTTGATAACTCTCTTATCGTAAACGAGGAAGTAGCCGTTACCTGTCTCGGGGAACGCATAGAGAGCGTCCTGACCTGTAGCGGAGTTCTTAGCCTTGGAGATATCAACAGCAGCCTTGTTGTTGGTAGCCTCTACGTCAGCAGCATACTTAGCGTTTACGGGAGCTAAGATCTTAGCGTTTGTGAGGTTTGTGAACTGGTCGGAAGCGAAGCCGAATACATCAGCGCCCGCCTTCGGGTCGTTCTGCATCATTGTAGCGGAGTCAGACTCAGACTGAACAACTACTTCGATCTTCTTAACCTTACCGGGGAACTTCTTCTTGAAAGCTTCGCACTGCTCTGTGAGAAGAGTAGTGTACTCGTCAGGACCCCATACCTTGAGTGTAGCGTCCTTCTCGTCGCCGAAGTCAGCGTCTGCTACGTTAGCATCGAAGCCCTTACCGGCGTTCTCATACTTCTGTGTGTCGGAGCCGCTGCCCGAACCCTTAGAGCTGGAGCTGCCGCCATTGTCGCCGCCGCATGAAGCGAAAACAGCAACCATCATCATTGCTGCCAATAACAGCGCAACGATTTTTTTCATTGTGAATTCCTTCTTTCTGAAAAATAAATATGTATTCTCGGCACTTTTACCAAGCGCCTAGTGGAGCGCCGCTTTATCGGGGACTACGGCACCATATCACTACATAAATAATACCACAATTTAGCATAAAAATACAACTCCCTTTGTACTTTTTGTCTAAAATATCAAATCAGATACAGATATTTGTGCATTATGACATCGAAAATTCAGTCTTTTGTAGGATTGCACAATTTTGCGTATTTATTTATGTTGAAAACGCACATATGACTTTTGTGCAATTTACCTATTACTAATTTAAAATTATAGACTTTTCGCCCAAACCAAGCCAATCGACAGAGGTCAAAACAGCTAAAATCAGACCGCTTTTTGTTTTATTTGTGCAATTTTACCGCAAAGCGCAGAGCTATGCGATTTATCATCTTTTCTCTTGCCTTTTCTCTACTATATTGTTATAATTATCACATAGATTATAGAAGGTGATTTTTATGATTTTATCCGAAATTTTCAAAAATATTAAACACGAGGCAGTCTCGGGCGACACCAATATCGATATCCGCTCGGTCGCCTACGACTCCAGAAAGGTCGAAAAGGGCTCGCTCTTTGTGTGCCTCAAGGGATACAACGCGGACGGTCACAAGTACGCTCAGAGCGCTGTGGACAGCGGCGCGGCGGCGCTTGTTGTGAGCGACGACGTCGAGATAAACGGCGACGCGGCAATAATTAAGGTTGACGACACGAGAGAGGCGCTCGCGCACATCAGCGCCGAGTTCTTCGGAAATCCCGCAAAGGAGCTCACCACAATCGCAATCACGGGCACAAAGGGCAAGACCACAACCGTCGCGATGATTAAGCGAATCCTCGAGGTTGCGGGAATCAAGGTGGGCACCGTCGGAACGCTCGGCATCATCATCGGCGACAAGCTCATCAAAACCGACAACACCACGCCCGAAAGCTACGAAATCCAGAAGGCAATGCGCGAAATGGTCGACAGCGGCTGCAAGGCGATGATTATTGAGGCGTCGTCTATCGGTCTTAAATGGCACAGAGTTGACGCGATTGACTTTGACTACGGTATCTTCACCAACTTCTCGCACGACCACATAGGCGGCGTTGAGCACAAGGATATGGACGAGTATCTCGCGTGCAAGGCTATGCTCTTCAAAAAGTGCAAGGTCGGAATCATCAACCGCGACGACGAGAAGTGGAGCGAAATCACAAAGGACGCGACGTGCAAAATCGAAACCTTCGGTTTTGACGAAAAAAGCGAGCTGAGAGCCTCGGACGACGAGCTGCTCTCGAAGGCTGGTTTCCTCGGAGTTAAGTTCAGACTCAGCGGCAAGCGCGATTTCTCCCCCGTCGTTTCAATTCCCGGTCATTTCAGCGCGTATAACGCGCTGGCGGCTATCGCGGTGTGTATCGATATGGGAATCAGCGACGAGGATATTCTCGAGGGTCTGCGCACAGTTGCGGTAAAGGGCAGAGTTGAAATCGTCCCCGTAAACGGCAACTACACGCTGCTCATTGACTACGCTCACAACGCGCTTTCTATGGAGAACGTGCTCACAACCCTCAGACAGTACAAGCCCAACCGCCTTATCACGCTCTTCGGAGCAGGCGGAAACAGACCCAAGGTTCGCCGATATGAGATGGGCGAAACGAGCGGCAGGCTCTCCGACCTCAGCGTTATCACCGAGGACAACAGCCGTTTTGAGGATGTTATGGACATCATCGAGGACATCAAGACGGGTCTCGCAAAGACCGACGGCAAGTACGTTGTGGTTCCAAACCGCAAGGACGCTATCCGCTACTGTATCGAGAACGCTCAGGACGGCGATATCATTGTTCTGGCGGGCAAGGGTCACGAGGATTATCAGGAAATCAAGGGCGTCAAGTACCATATGGACGAGCGCGAGCTGATTAAGGAAATCCTTGAAGAGAAATAATTTCAGACAAAAGCTAACCCTCAGAGGAAACTCTGAGGGTTAATTCATTTATATTCGGTTTCAGCCTGTGTAGTCCTTCCAGGTGTTGTCCTCGTAGATTTTATTCGGACCCGCGAGCTGGATGTTGGCGGTCTGGGTTCTCCAGTCGCCCTGAGTGAAGATAACCATCGTTGCGCCTTCGGGAACCTCAATCGAGAAGATGTTGCCGCTGACGAGGGTCATCGGGATACCCGACCACTCCATCATATGCTCGTTTGTATCCGACCAGAAATACGCGTGAACAGGGTTCCAGTTGTTGACGTTCTTGTAGTAAACCGTGTTCTTCGCGGGAGCGACAGTCGGGTCAGTTGAATCGGAGCTTGAGGCTGTGTCGGGCTCGACGGAGTTGTCGGATTTTCGGGATTGGACGGAGTTACCGTCTGAGTATAGATTTCGCCCGTCTTGCCCTTCTGGCTCACAATATTTGCGAGAGAGCACTGAATCGCGTTAGCGTCGCCGATAGAAACGCCCTTGACGCCGTCTACATCCGCGAGAATCTGACCGAGCTCGGTGAACTCGCCGTTAGTAAAATAGCGGGCAAGCGCCATCTGAATCCAGGTAACGTCGTTGATGTTAACCGTACCGTTGCAGTCGGCGTCGCCGTACAAGTAGGTTACAGTCTCGCTCGCGCCTGTCGGTGCCGAGGGATTTGTCGGCTGAGTTGCAACCGTGTATGCCGACCAGCTTGTACCGTTGAAAATCTGGTTTGTACCGGGGATAGTGAGGTCGCCCGTCTTGTTTGCCTTGTTGTCGCTGAAGATACATCTGTCGTAAATCTTCGGGAAAGAAGCTGTGTAGATGTTGTCCTTATACTTTGTCATGGGAGTTCCAGGCCAAGCCGCGAGCTCCTTTTTGTCGCTGTCTCTCCAGCAGTAAACGCAGGGAATAGCGAATTTTGAGGAAGTATTGTCAAAGAAAACAGTGGTAGTTTCCGACGGGTCGGGCTCTGTAGGCTTCTGAGGAACCTGTCCCGTGTAGGGAACCCACTGGTTGCCTGCCATAAGAACCATATTGGTCTCGCCGATTTCAAGTCCCGGTGCGTTTGCGCCTGTGGGATACTTGTTGGCGTCGCCTCCGCCGTTGAAGATTACGCGTCCGTTTGTGAGCTCATCCTCAACCTCGTAGACGTAGTAGCCGAGGGACGAATCGTAGGTCATCGGTTTTCCAGGCCAAGCGCCGTTTTTGAGAACCTCGCCCGTGCTCTCGTCGTAAATGTATGCGTTTACGGTTGTCCATCTGAAATCCGTGTTGTCAAAGTAAACACTTATTACCGCGTCGGGGTCCTTCTTCTTGAAGGAATAGGATTTTTCGAGCGTATCCTCTGCGTTGGAAGCCTTGAGCGTTACCTCGAAAATCTCGCCGACGCCGACGTTTTCACCGATAGTGAAGGTCTGTCCGTCAACGACTCTGAACTCGGCGCCGCCGTTGACGCTCGCCATAGCGTAGTCCGCGCCTCTGAGCGAAACGGTTACGGTTTCGCTGTTATAGAAGGAGTACGCGCCCTTGAGGCTCATACGGATTGAGGACTGAGGTCCTTCGATAAGGATTGTGCCGTTGGGACCTGAGTTGAAGCGCGCCTTGCCGCCCTGAACAACTGCGGTTGTGCCGTCGTAAGCATTGGTAAGTGTAACTCCGTTGCCCCACATCGAGGAAACGCTGACATCGATTGTCTTGTTTGCGGGAGCCGAGATTACCGCGATGATACCGTCGCTCATTTCGCCGTTATCGTAGCTTCGAGAGAAGGTGTAGCCCGTATCGGCTGAATACGCGGAAATCTGCTGGTGGTCACCAGCGCCGACCGCGACGTGATTGCTTCGGAATTTTCCGACCTTTTGCCAGTGTTTAAGTATGCTCTGGTCAGCCGTCGTCCAGTTCATATCGGAACGCAGCGAATGTCCGCTGCCGCCGTGACCGTCAAAGCCCATTCCCGCGACAGTCGGTCGGTTGGTTTCGTCGCCGTAGAATATCTGTATCGCGCCCGGCAGGAGCTGGAACGCCGAGCCCTGATAGATGAGGTCACCGCGCGCGAGGTTGGAGTCGTGAGAAGAAATATAGGTGAGAGCGTTGAAGCCCGCCTGATTGTTGATTGTGTCGGCGTATCTCTGATAAACGCCGTTAATGCTGCCCGCAGCGGGAACGCCTGAGCCCGAGAAATCAAAGTTAATCATCGAGTCAAAGCCGCCCTCGGTGTAGTAGGAATCGTAGCCGAGCTTGTGGTCCCAATGCTCGCCTGTCATCCAGAAGTCGTCTGTCCATTCAGCGCCGTAGCTTGAGGGGTGGTTTGTACGCCACTGCTTGAGAGCCGCGGAACATGACTCCTTGAGCTTTTTCCATGAAGACTTCTCAACGTGCTTTGCGGTATCGCAGCGGAAGCCGTCAACGCCGTACTGAGAAACCCACTCGGAAAGCCATTTTACGATATAGTTTGAAACCGTGTCTGAGGAACCGTACTTGGATACCTTCTGCGAATAGGTTCCCTCAGCGTTCCATTTTGTCTGGAGAATCGGAGGAATCGACACGCTCTGGGTCTGCTCTGTCTTGAAGTCGGGAAGTCCCGCAAGACACTGCATTTCGTCGCTGCCCGAGCCTTCGGCATAGCCGGGAAGTCCCGAACGCACCCAGTCTGCGCCCCACCAGCGACCCCAGTCAGCTGCGGTCCCATCATAGTTTACGGTGCTGTGAAGGTCGTTTACGCCCGTAATCTTGTAAAGGTAGGACTGAGCCGCGTCCCTGTCCTTGAAGGTACCGAAGTTGTACTGGAACATTTTAAGGTGTTGTAGCCCGCGTGGTTCATAACAACGTCCATTATAACACGGATACCGTTCTTATGAGCTGTGTCTACCATTGTACGGAACTCCTCTTTTGTACCGAAGTTCGCGTCGGTCTCGGTGTAGTCGAGAACATAGTAGCCGTGGTAGGAATAGTGGGCAAAGTCGTTGCTGCCGCCCGGGGTAACGTAGCCATGAATCTGCTCGTAAGGAGCGGAAATCCAGATTGCGTTTACGCCGAGGTCATTAAAGTAGCCCTCGTTGATTTTCTGGGTAATACCCGCGAAGTCGCCGCCGTGGAATGTACCCGGAGAGGTGTTCCAGCCCGAAATCGGCTGACCGCTCGCGTCAAGCGCACGACCGTAGGAATGGTCGTTTGAGGTGTTTCCGTTCTGGAAACGGTCGGTCAGAAGGAAATAGACCGAAGCGTTATCCCACGAAAAGTCGCTTGCATTCTCAAGCGGAGTTTTCTGGTTGTACGCCGTGGCTG
The DNA here is from genome assembly GCA_900315785.1 of uncultured Eubacteriales bacterium. Taxonomy (GTDB): domain Bacteria; phylum Bacillota; class Clostridia; order Oscillospirales; family Acutalibacteraceae; genus Ruminococcoides. The sequence continues at coordinate 52,009 of ONAL01000010.1, read as the reverse complement.
ACGGAACCGCGCAGATAACCGCGGTCGTTATCATCACAACGCACAGCAGCACAGAGATGATTTTGTTCATTTCAAAACTTCCTTTCATATGCCGTAAGGCATAATAAAATATCCTGTAAATCCAAAAATTTACCATTATAATACTATTTTGTCAAGCCTTTTATTAAAAATTTCTTAAAATTGTTTCAAAAAAAACAAGGCACCCACTTTTCGTGAGTGTCTTGTTTCTTAACTAAATGATATTGCGGATTAACCGCCCCGTTGTGGGAATTATTATCAGAATTTTAAGTCGTACCAGAGCAGGAAAGCATAGAGTGCGTAAACGCGGTTCCAGAGCAGAGCCTCGCCGCCCGTGAAGCTTGTCCAGAGCTCCTTTATCGCGTCCTCGTTGAAGAATTTTTTGGACGTTTCGGAGAAGAGACGCTTTTCGACATCGCCGTTGTAGCGGCTGTCGCCGAGCCAGCACCTTACGGGAACAGGGAAGCCGACCTTTTTGCGGAAGGCGACCTCGTCGGGTAGCAGAGAGCTTGCCGCCTTGCGGAAGGCGTACTTGTTCTGGTCGTTCATAAACTTGTACTCTGCGGGGATTTTCGCCGCGACGTTGAAAAGTCTCAGGTCGCTGAACGGAGTGTGAAGCTCCACGCCGCAGGCTGTCGAGGTGCGGTCGGTGTTGAGGTAGATGTCGCCCTCAAGCCAAAGGGAAATGTCTACGGTGAGCTTCTGAGCGAGCTCGTCGTCGCCCTTTACGGCGTCCCAGAGCTCCTTTACAGGGTCCTCGGGCTTGACGGTCTCGTCAAAGTCACGCATAAGGCTCTTTACAACGTCGCCCGACATAATGTGCGAACAGGTGAGGTATGTCCATTCGGCGGGAATGTGGCGCTTGTGAGCGTTGTAGCCGCCGAAGAATTCGTCGATACCCTCTCCCGAATAAACGACCTTTGCGTGCTCGCGCACAGCCTTGCAGCCGATTGAGAAAGCGACCGCCGAAGCGTCGCCGAGCGGCTGACCCATTTTATCGATAACCTCGGGGAGTCTCTCGAAATACTCCTCGGGAGTAATTGTCTTTACGTTGAAGCCCTTGCCGAGAATATCCGCGGTCTGACGCGCAAGCGAGGACTCGTCGAAGCCCTCTTCGCCGTAGCCGACGGTGTTCGCGGCGACTGCGTCGCTCGCCGCGAGCAGATATGAGGAATCTACGCCGCCCGAAAGGAAGGATTCCTTGTACGGGAACTCGCTGTCGCCCTTTTCCTCGGAGAGGATTTCCTCGACTGTGGCTCTGATTTTCTCGGCATATTCGTCAACAGACTTGGATTTGTCGGGCTTGAAAAGGGGCATAAAGTAGCGGTTAACGCTGACTTCCTTTCCGTCCCAGACTGCATAATGGCCGGGCATAAGCTTGAAAATGCCCTCGTAGAAGGTCTCGTCGCCTATGGGATAGCCGTAGAACAGATACTGCTGAAGCATACGCTTGTTAAGACGTTTTTCAAAGCGAGAATCGGACACAATTGCGTCGATATCACCCGAGCAGAGCAGCTCGCCGCCGACAACCGCGTAGAACATCTGCTTCTGACCGACCTGGTCTCTCACGATATAAAGCTTGTTTTCTGCCTCGTCAAAAATCGCGATTGCGAACATTCCGTAGATGCGGCTCATCATCTCCATACGCCACTTTGAGAACGCCGCCTTGAGGATTTCCTCCTCGCGCTGCTCACGGTTGAGCTCGGGATTTACGCCCAGCTCGGAGCAAAGGCTTCTCCAGTTGCGGATGTAACCGCTGAAATATCGGATTTTTACAGTAGCTGTTTCCATTAGTATTCCTCCTGTCGAATTATGTAGAAATTATAACATTTCGGGAGGATATAGTCAATTAAAAATAGAACGAAAACAACGAACGGGAGCGGTATGAACCGCTCCCGAGCTGAGTTTCCTATTTTTTCAATACCAAATAACCTTTGATTAATTACTTCTTCTTGTACTTAACATCATTGCCGAGACTATCCTTGATGATGAGCATATCGCCGTCGATTTTGTACTCATATGTGCTCGCGTCAGTGTTGCCTGTGTAGAGGATTTCTACAGCCTTGCCGTTGTCCTTGTAGGTGAATTCCATCTTGTTTTCGCCTACAGCGTATGAGCCTGTGCCGTCATCGTTAAAGGTATAGGTGTAACCGCCTGTCTCATACTCCCAGCTGCCGATGATTCCTGTTTTTTCCTCAGCCTTTGAGGAGGTGTCCGAGCCGCCCGACGAGCCGCAGGCGCCGAAGGTCAGAACCAAGAGCGACATAGCCATTACAACCGCAATAACTCTCAAAAACTTTTTCATAAATAGCACTCCTTTTCAGATAATAGAGCCAAAAGGCTTTTGCCTTCGCGGGAATAACCTTTCCCACATTTTAATTGTACCATAAAACCATTGATTTTACTATCCAAAAATCAGGGCTGTTATTTATGCAGATTGTACAAAGGAGCCTTAAAACTATACGGTCACATAATTATCGGAATAATTCCGTGAACCGCAAGGCGTAAATAAACGTCCGGAATACAAAATCAATCGCCTGTGTTCCCGATAAAAAGCCAGGTCAGGTGGTCTACCGTCATTGCAATAATCGCAATCAGCTTAAATACCGTTCAAAGCCGCTCTTTTGCGCGGCGATTCAATTTCGGATTTGCAGCTCATTATCAATCACTCCCTTACACTGCCAGTCTGGCATAACGCAAACGATTTTTCAACAAAAACAAACCTCCCGAATAATCGGAAGGTTTGCAGAAAACATAAAGAAAATATTATCTCTTTGAGAACTTTTCAAACGCTAAAGTTGGCTTGTTTACAGGGCTTTTGCGTTGTTTTGTTTCTTGTGTGTTGTGTACGGAAAGAATCTCACAGCAACTCACAAAACCTAATAATCAAACTTTTCAGCTTTTAACACTTGAAATGTTGCCTTTTCCAGTTTCGGTATCATCTCTTCATCTACAAATTCAAAAGCTGTTAGCGTTACATTCTGTCTCGGATTCAAATCCTCAACGTTAACCTCATCCGTCCCTATTCTTTTTCCTGTTTTATCCACTGCTTCTATTGTTATGTAAAAGCTTAACTGTTTTTTCGATTTGTTTTTTACTGTAACATCAAGCGATGTTTCAGGCAAATACTTATCTCCCGAAACCCTAAACTCACCAAAACTAACATCTATATAATTCTTCAGGATTTCATCTGTACTCTCTTCTTGGAAAATACTACTGATGTTAGGGACTGTTATATCATTTACGTTAACAATTGTATTAAATATCGACGATGCAAAAATAACATATAAAATCGTAAGAATAATTGATACAGCAATTTTAGTTATAAAACCAATCAACGCTCCTTTACCCGCAGCTTTTGCCCTCTTGGGCTTCTTTCCTTCATAAACTAGGAACAAAATAAACCCTACAATCGGAATAAAAAATCCTAAAACAGCAAACCAAACACTTGAACCTTCATCGGAATCATTAGGATGTACAATATCATCAATCCTCGCACCGCAACGAGTACAGTATGTTGAATTGTCATCAATTTTGCTTCCGCAATTCCTACAATACATTGTTAACCTCCTTCTTACCAATGTTTCCTTGAATTATACACATTGTTTACGGCTTCAATATAACAAATAAAAGACGGGTGGTTTTTTGTATCATTTCGTTTCAAATAATTGTTTTTTATTTTGAGATACTGCTGACGAACTAATTGCCATTTCCCGCTTTTTTTGATATAATCCGCTCTTTTCTTTAACTCTTTTGATTTAGGTGCTATGTTCCAATAGTATTCATCATTGAACACAAAACCTGTCTTCTTGCATATCAAACGATAGTAGCTCCCATTATTATCCTTACATGTAATACAAACATCCATTGAAAACTCTGTTTGATTTCCATTTGTAAAATATATTCTTCCAGAAGCGAGCGATGACGTGGAGTTTTGACAGTCAGATAAACAATATTCACGCAGGATTTTATTAAATGACTTTTGAATACAATCATTGATATGTCGGCAATCTTCAAAATCCTCACATTTAATAATTTCTAAATTATAATCTAGATCAACAGGTTTATCCGCGTTTTGAAGAATCAGATTTCTTGCGCCACTACCAACCAAGTAAAACACAGCTCCGATATCATAATTTTCTTTCAGGCAGTGGCATAGCCCTTGCATTACCTCGCCGCAAAGCATACGCATTTTATGAATATATTCCTTATCTTCGATATAATGATACATTGTACTCTCCTTTCTGCCCACATCCGTCCAATTAGACTTAAATCTAAATCATTACATTATACTGGTCGATTAACAGAATGTCAAGGTTTTTTGACAAATACTACAAAGTTTTTTGAGAAATATGATCAATAAAAAGCAAGGCTCTCAACAATCGGAAGCCTTGAAAAAAATACAAATATAACTTTTATCTCTTGGAGCACTGTCGCGGCTTTGCTCCGAGGACGCCTCAGTGGTCAAAAAGAACAGACCTCCCGAAAAAACGGAAGGTCTGATAAATAACCAAAGTATGTGATTATCTCTTCGAGAACTGGGGAGCGCGACGAGCGGCTTTGAGACCGTACTTCTTTCTTTCCTTCATTCTCGGGTCACGAGTGAGGAAGCCTGCCTTCTTGAGAGCGTGACGGAGTGCGTCGCTGTCATACTGAAGGAGAGCTCTTGCGATACCGTGACGGATTGCGCCTGCCTGACCTGTAACGCCGCCGCCGTTTACGCGACAAACAACGTCGAACTTCTCGCCTGTTTCGGTGAGCTCGAGGGGCTGGCGAACGATTAACTTGAGTGTCTCAAGACCAAAGTAATCGTCGATATCTCTGTCGTTGATTGTTACCTTACCTGTACCCTGGTAAAGTCTTACACGAGCTACAGAAGACTTTCTTCTGCCTGTGCCGTAAAAATAAGGTGCCTTATCGTACATTATTTATTCCTCCTTCTTAAGCTTCTACAGCCTCAGGCTTCTGAGCCTGGTGGTTGTGTTCAGCGCCCTCGAACAGACGAAGTCTGAGAAGCGCGCTTCTGCCGATAGTATTGGAAGGAATCATACCCTTAACTGCGAGCTCCATAGCCTTTGTGGGGCGTGTAGCCATAAGAGTATCGTAACGTGTTTCCTTTAAGTGACCGATGTAGCCTGTGTGGCGCTGCCATTTCTTCTGAGTGAGCTTGTTGCCTGTTAAAACAGCGTCCTTGCAGTTGATGATGATTACGTGGTCGCCGCAATCAACATGGGGAGTGAATGTAGTCTTGTGCTTGCCTCTTAAGAGAACGGCAGCCTGAGCGGCAACTCGGCCGAGGGGCTTGCCCGCAGCGTCGATTACATACCACTTGCGATCGATTTCGCCTTTTTTAGCCATATAAGTTGACATAGCGTTTCCTCCTGAACTTTTTTAGTGCCTTGTTATTATAATCTTTTGAGGCGCGGATGTCAACACTTTTTTCGGTATTTTTTAAAATAGATTTCACGTTCTTTTGATTTCGCCGTTTTGCTCGTTTTTTCTCTTTTATACTCAGACGCGATTTACAAAAAATTATTGCCGAAACTTGCGATTATATATAGACTTTTCCCATTAACATTGATATAATTAAACTATAAAAATAAGGGAGGGTTTTTCCTATGTCAGTAGAATACACAGTCGGAATTGATTTGGGCGGCACAAACATTGTCGCGGGCGTTGTCAAGCACGACACAAAGGCTAACGAATACGAGATTATCGCAAAGGCGGACTGCAAGACGGCTATCCCCCGTCCCGAGGCTGATGTGTGCGATTCCATGGCGGATGTTGTCAAGAAGGCAATCAAAAAAGCCAAGCTCACAATGGACGATATCGCGTATGTCGGAATCGGCGTTCCCGGAGCGGTTAACCCCGAGACAAGAATCGTTGAGACCTCACCGAACCTCTTCTTCACCAACTGGGAAGTCAGCAAAATGATGGAGGAAAGGCTCCACAAATATGTTAAGATTGAGAACGACGCGAACGCGGCGGCTCTCGGAGAGTTCCTCGCGGGCTCGGCTAAGGGCTGCAAAAACGCGGTTTGCATTACGCTCGGCACAGGCGTAGGCGGCGGTATTATTATCGACGGCAAAATCTACAGCGGTTCGAATTTTGCGGGTGCTGAGCTCGGTCATATGGTAATTGTCAAGGGCGGCAAGCAGTGCGGCTGCGGCAGACACGGCTGCTGGGAAGCATACGCTTCGGCTACGGCTCTGATTAACCAGACAAAGGACGCAATCCGCGGCGAAAAGGCGGAGTTCTCGTATATGCTCGACGCAGTTGACGGCGACATCGAGGCGGTTAACGGCAAAACACCGTTCGATGCTATGAAGGACGGCGACGCGACAGGTAAGAAGGTTATCGACGAGTATGTAAGCTACCTTGCGTGCGGTATCGTTAACGTTATCAACATCTTCCAGCCCGATATCCTCTGTGTAGGCGGCGGCGTAAGCAAGCAGGGCGACACGCTCCTGGCGCCTGTCAGAGCAATTGTTGAGCAGGAGAGGATCACAAAGCACAACGACAAGCAGACAATTATCTGTGCCGCAAGCCTCGGCAACGACGCGGGAATTATCGGAGCGGCGTGCCTCTGATACAATAACAACCAAAACGACAAAAGCTCCCGAAAGGGAGCTTTTTCTTTGCGTAAAAACAACAAAGCGGACAGGCGAACCTGTCCGCTTAATCAGACTTTATTATGAACTTAATCTAAATCGTGAATAATAGCACCGATGTCATCGGTCTCCCTTGGAATGGTCTTTGACCCCAAAAGAGAGTCCGCAACCTCATATTCGATTTTCTCGATTTCGGGAGCTATATATTGTCTCATAATTGCGTCCTCCTAAATTTCGGATAAAACCATCACATCATGACTATTTTATCATCATTTCATAAATAAATCAATAGATAACTGCCATTTTAATAGATGAATATTGCATAAAATTTCAAAAGAAATTTTTACGTTATGCACAATCACACCGTCAAATTGCACAGTATATCAGATGAGGGCTGCCGCCGAGGCAGCCCTCATGCGTTAAATTAACGAATTAGATACCGTTAACGATATCAGTAATATCTCCGCTCTCTTTGCCGATGCCGGAAGTGCCGAGACATTCCTCAACTTCGTACTCGATTTTCTCGAGCTCAGGAGCAACATACTTTTTCATTATAATCCTCCTTATTTGCCGATGTTAGCGTAATCAACTTCTGAAGCAGCGCTTACGAGAACGTTGCCGTCTGTATCAACTGCGAATGTGTAGAAGTAGAGCTTGCCGCTGTATCCGTCTGTTACATACGGAGCATAGATGAACTGATACTGACCGGACTCGTTAGCCTCTGTAACGTCAGAGTTGTGAACAGCGATCTTGTTGCTTGCAGCTGTGCCGCTTGTAATAGCCTTAACCGCAGCCTCAATCTCAGCCTGTGTCTTCTCAGCCTTAGCGAATGCAACGCCCATTCTGTCGAACTTCTCAACAACTGCGGATGCCAGCAACTCTACTGTTACCTTGCCGTCAGCAGCGATTGTAGCTGTCTTGGAGATGGAAGCGAAGTCTTCGATTGTCTTTGTCTCGTCAGTTGTAACATCTGTATCGCCGACTACAAAGAATGTGAAGCTCTTGCCGTAGCCAACTACCTGTCCGTCAATGATGAACGCAGCGTCCTTATCGGATGTTACTGTAGCCTTGTCCATATAAGCGAATTCCTGATCCATAGGCTGACCGTTAAGAGATACTGTGTACTTCTTAGCTGTTGCGTCGAGTGTTACTGAGTAGGTGTTGCCCTCGCCCTTCTTGATTTCGCCAACTGCGTAATCGGAAACGGAGTTGTCAACCTTGGGAGCGTTAGCCTTGATAGCGTCCTCGATGTTAGCAGCCTCAGCTGTAACTGTCTTTGTAACTGTGAGGTCTTCGTCGTCATAGTTGTAGTTATAAGTTACTGTGTAGTCAAATGCCTGAGGAGTGATGTAGAAGTATCCGCCGAACTTCTCCCACTGTACGCTGTGAGAACATACTCGCCTTCCTTACCGGGGTTAGCATTGAACTTGAGGTCAGCAGAGATTGTATCTACAGTCCAGTGACCGTCTACGCCTGCAAGATAGAAGCCGTCAGCCAATACGGGTGCAGGCTGTGTTGTAGGCTCAGCTGTTGTAGGCTCAACTGTTGTGGGCTCTGCTGTTGTAGGCTCTGCTGTTGTAGGCTCAACTGTTGTGGGCTCAACTGTTGTCGGAGCTGCGGGAGCAACTACTGCTGAGCTGACCTTCTTGTCAGAGCTCAGAGTGATTGTTACAGTGGAATCTGCAGTTTCAACAACTACCTGAGAGTTGTTGTCTTTATCGCCTGCAGAACCGTCAGTGTAAGTGGTCTTCCATGAGCCGTTTGTAACCTTATACTTGTATGTGCCTGCTGCTACGTTCTCATAAACCTTTGTGTAAGAACCGTCAGCCTGCTTTGTCATACCGTTAGCCTCAGCGGAAGGATTCCACTCTGCACCGCAGAGACCTGCTACGCCTGCTACATAGAAATCATAGCTTACTACAGGTTTACCTGTTGAAGCCGTAAGAGTTGTTCCGTTATAAGTAAATGTAAGAGTATCACCTGCGGCAACGGTTACTGTCTGGTTGTTGTATCTGGGAACCTGATTTTCTCCGATCCAACCCTGTGAATCAGTAATCTTATACTCTACGGTAGCAGCCTTGGTGATTTCATAGGTCTTGATGTAGGTGCCGTCAGCCTGCTTTGTCATACCGTTAGCATCCTGAGCAGGAGTCCAAGCAGCGCCAAAGATATCAGCATTGTCGCCGACAAGATACCAATCATAATTAGCGGCGTTCGCTGTAATCGCGCCCATAATCATGGAAGAAAATACCATCATTACTGCAAGAACAATAGCTAATGAACGCCTAGTCATAGTTTTCATGAGTTTTTTACCTCCGTTAGAATTAATTATCAGAGATTAGTTAGGGAAATAAGATTGGGTTCTTTTACCGCCTGACCTCCTCGGTGGAAACGAGAGCTTCGAAACAAAACTCAACACGCAAACCGTCCCTATACTAAAAACGTAACTAAATAGTAACATTTATTTTGATAATTTTCAATAGATTGTTGGAAAATTTTTGTACATATTTTATGTTTTAGCGATTTCACCAAACTAAAGGGTCAAAATTTGTGCAGTCTATCGCCTTTTTAATTTCGTTTTGGAAAAAAGATTTTTTGGGTATGTATTTTTAGTAAAAAATGTGATATAATCGGGACGAGGTGATAATATTGGACGAAATGATTAAGCGTATAAACGAGCTTGCAAAGAAGAAAAAGGAAGAAGGTCTCAGCGCTGAGGAACAGGCTGAGCAGAAGGAGCTCTACAAAAAATATCTGAAAAACTTCAGAAACAGCTTTGAGAGACAGCTCGACAACACGGACGTCGAGTTCCCCGACGGCAGAGTTGTGCCGTTCAAGGAAATGAAAAACGAGAATAAAAAATAAATCGGCAGAGCGCTTGGCTCTGCCGATTGGCTTTTGGGTTATTCGTATTTTTCTTTGAGCTTTGCGAGAATCATATTCGCGCACATATAGACGTTGCCGCCGCCCATTGTGATGATGAGGTCGCCCTCGTGAGCGCTCTCGGTCACATAGCTTGTAATATCCTCGAAGGTGTCGATACACTTTGAGTTCGGAACCTTCGCGCCGAGGTCGGTGTTGTAGATATTATAGGTATTTGTCTCACGAACAGGGAGAATTTCCGAGATAATCGCCTCGTCGGGGATTTTGAGAGCCTCGGCAAAGTCGTCGAGGAGCATAGCCGTACGGGAGAAGGTGTGAGGCTGGAAAACCGCCCAGACCTTGCCAAAGCCCATTTTCATCGCGGCGTTGAGGGTAGCCCTGAGCTCTGTGGGATGATGAGCGAAGTCGTCGGCTACGGTGATTCCGCCCGGGTTGCCGAGGATTTCGAAACGGCGGTGAACTCCGCCGAACTTCGAGAGGTTCTCGGAAATGCTCTCGGGGCTTGCGCCGAGGTAATGAGCAACCGCTGCCGCCGCAAGAGCGTTGTAGATATTGTGTCTGCCTGGTACCATAAGCTTGATTTCGGTGAGCTTTTCGCCTCTGTACATAAGGTCAAACTTTTCGTGAACACCCTTATCTGCGCTGATGTTGGCGGCATAGTAGTCGTTCGTATCGTTCATACCGAAGCTGAGCTTTTCGATTTCGATATCCTTGAGACAGTCGACGGTATTCTCGTCGTCGCCGTTGTAGACAACGAGCTGAGAGGTCTGGTGAGCGAATTTGTTGAACGACTTCTTGATATTGTCGAGGTTCTTGAAATAGTCGAGGTGGTCTGCGTCGACGTTGAGTACAATCGAGATATAAGGCGTCATCTCAAGGAAGGAGTCCACGTACTCGCACGCTTCGCACACGATGATATCGCTGTGACCGACGTAGCTGTTGCCGCCGATGAAAGGAAGCTTGCCGCCGATAATCGCCGAGGGGTCGAAGCCCGCGCCGATTAAGGTCTGGGTGAGCATACCTGTGGTCGAGGTCTTGCCGTGAGTTCCCGAAACGCCGATTGAACGTCTGTAGCGGCGTGATACGATACCGAGCATTACGCTGCGCTCAATCTGAGGAATGTTTCTCTCCTTAGCCGCCTTGCGCTCGGGGTTATCCTCCTTGACAGCCGCGGAATAAACAACGAGCTCCGCGCCGTCGATGTTCTCGGCTCTGTGTCCCATAAATACAGGGATTCCGTAGCTTTTGATTTTGTCGAGGGTTTCGCCCTCGTTCATATCGGAGCCCTGAATCTCAAAGCCCTCGCTCATAAGGATTTCGGCGAGAGGGCACATTCCGCTGCCGCCGATTCCGATAAAGTGAATTCTCTTCTTATTTTCCAGAATATTATCGTATTTCATAAACTACATCTCCTTACGGATTTGTTTTCGATTCGTTTCTATTATTATATTGCTTTTCCCGATAAAAATAAATACCTTTTTTTAATTTTCTCGCATATTGCCAAATATCGCGGTAAATGGTACAATATTTCTATACTTTTTTGGCGGTTGATTTTATGGATTTGAAAAAGAACGATATCATAAGGCTGAGGATAACCTCTATGACGGCTCAGGGTAGCGGCGTCGGCAAGACAGAGGACGGCGTTGTCGTGTTTGTGCCGATGTCGGCAATCGGCGACGACCTCGAGGTCAGAATACTTAAAACCAAGAAAACCTACGCTTACGGAAAAATCGAGACGATTGTCTCTCCGTCGGAGAACAGAATTGAGGTTGACTGTCCCGTTTTCAGAAAATGCGGCGGCTGCGTATACCGTCACATCTCCTATGAAGCGGAGCTTGAAATCAAGTACAGCCGCGTCAGGGACGCGCTCGAGCGTATCGGCGGTTTTGAGAATCTGAAAATTAATCCCGTTGCGGGAAACGACAGGGTTGACCGCTACAGAAACAAGGCTCAGCTTCCCGCGAGGAATTCCGAAAACGGCGTTGAGCTTGGCTTCTTTGCCAATCACAGCCACAGGATAATTCCGCTCGACGACTGTATGCTCCAGCCCGAGCTTTTCAACAGGGTTAACGCGACAGTCAAGAGGTTTATGGACGAGACCGCCCAGAGCGCCTACGACGAGGGCTCTAAAAGGGGCAAGCTCAGACACATATATATAAGGTATGCGGAACAGACAGGCGAGCTTATGGTTTGCCTGGTTGTGAACGGAAACGGACTGAAGCAGGAGGATTTGCTCGTCAAGACGCTCAGAGAGGAAATCCCCGAGCTGAAAACCGTAGTAATCAACTCGAACCGCGAGGACACAAACGTAATCCTCGGAGGCAGAAACCGCACGGCTTACGGCTCGGGACACATTACGGACGTGCTGAGGGGAAAAAGCTTCAAGCTCTCCCCTATGTCGTTCTATCAGGTTAACAGGAATCAGGCGGAGAAGCTCTACGAAATCGCCGAGAACTATGCTAATCTGACAGGAAATGAAACGCTGCTCGACCTCTACTGCGGCACGGGCACAATCGGTCTGAGTATGGCTGAGAAGTGCAAGAGCCTTGTCGGCGTGGAGATTATCGCCGACGCGGTCAGAGACGCGGAGGAAAACGCAAAGGCAAACGGCATAACCAACGCGAGGTTTATCTGCAGCGACGCGGCTTATGCCGCCGAGGAGCTGAGAAAAGAAGGAACAAAGCCTGACGTGGTCATCATCGACCCGCCGAGAAAGGGCTGTGACGCGGAGCTGATAGGCACAATCGTAAAGATGGCGCCGAAGCGCGCGGTTTATGTGAGCTGCGACCCCGAAACTCTCGCAAGGGATTTGAAGCTCTTCTCGGAAAAGGGCTATGAGGTAAGAGAAGCTACGCCCGTCGATATGTTCAGCCGAACGGCTCACGTCGAGACGGTGGCTCTGCTCATAAGGAAATGAAAGGAATGTGTGAATGAAAACATCTGAAAGCTTTCGGCTGAGCGCGGTCCTTTCGTTTTCGGGAGGGCTTCAGGACGCGTACACATACAACGTCCGCGGAAACGTATTCGCAAACGCTCAGACGGGAAACGTCGTACTGATGAGCCAGAACTTTATGCTCGGAAATGTCGCGGCGGCGCTGAGCTATATGGTGCCGCTTTTGGCGTTTGCGGCAGGAATTCTCGTTGCGGAGAGAATTGAAAGCCATTTTGAAAACAGGCATTGGCGGCATATGATACTGATTCTGGAAATCCTTTCGCTGCTTGCGGTCGGATTTATCGGTCGGAAATTTGATATGATAGCAAATATGATAGTCTCGTTTTCGTGCGCTATGCAGGTGCAGACGTTCAGGAAGGTTCACGGCTACGGCTACGCGAGCACAATGTGCATCGGAAACCTTCGGAGCGGAATCGAGAGTATTTCGCAGTACGCGAGAGAAAAGGACAGACAGTTTCTCCGCAAATCACTGCACTTCTTCGGAATAATCTTTATATTCGCAATCGGCGCAGGCGTCGGCGGTATTCTGTCGGGCGTTTGGGGAATCCGAACGATATGGATTTCCGTTTTACTGCTGCTCACGGTTGTTATAATAATGCGAGAATAAAATGAGGAGGACAATATGACAGACGAAAAAACAGTTGAATTGCTGCTGCCCTATCGCGATAAAGGCGACAGGCTCGTCCGCGTTTTCGTTCCGCCGCACGACGAGGGCGAAACCCTGCCCGTAATCTATATGACGGACGGTCAGAATCTTTTTGATGACGACAACGTAAGGTTTGGCTGCTGGTACACGCGTGAAGCGGTCAAGGCAGAGCGCGAGAACACGGGCAAAGCGGCGATTATTGTGGGAATCCACAACGACGGACCGCCTTGGGAGCGGGCAAACGAGCTTATGCCGAAGTCCATCGGCGAGCTGATGCTTCCGCCCGAAATGCCCGAGGAAGCGAGAAAAATGGTTTCACCTGAGGGTGAGGAGTTCGACGACTTCATCATCAACACGGTTATGCCCGCGGTCGAGGCTCGGTTCCCTGTGAAAAAAGGCAGAGAAAGCACGGCGTTCTGCGGCAGCTCTTCGGGCGGAGTTCAGTCGTTCTACACGGCGCTTACACACCCCGATTTGTTCGGAGCGGCGGGAGTGTTCTCTCCCTGCTTTATGCTCTTCAAGCCCGAGGATTTAGCGGGCTGGATTTTCAAATCGCTCCGAGAAAAAATGCCGTATCTCTACCTCTACAGCGGTGCGGGCGACGATATGGAAAAGATGATTTATCAGTGTATGGAGGGCGTATACGACATTCTGTCGGAATGCTATCCGCCGCAGAGCCTCAACGAGGTTGTGCTCCTTGAAAACAAGCACCACGAGGACGCCTGGGCGGAAATCTTCAAGGACTTTCTGCACACGTTTCTGTCGGTTGAGCTATGATTATTGATACACACGCCCACGTAGGGCATATGATAGGATTTAATATGACCGAGGCTGACCTTCTGTACTCTATGGACAGGTACGGAATCGACTTCTCCCTGGTCAGCAATATCGAAGCGGCGGAGCACGACCACAAGGGACGGAAGGTTCCGTTCTTTCTGAGAAAGCCGCAGAACAAGCTCCTCAGAAAAACTCTTGAAATCGCTCGGCGCAACAGCGACAAGCTCGGGGTATTAATCTGGCTCAGAATATTCCGGGAAACTCCCGACGAGGAACTGAGGAATATGATTGCCGAGAACCGAGAGCTGATTTACGGAATCAAGCTCCACCCGTTTCATTCGCTCGTCGCCCCCGATGATGAAAAGCTGGAACCCGTGTACGCGCTCGCGAGGGATTTCGGGCTGACGGTTGTGTCGCACACAGGCGGCAATGAGCAGGCGCGCTCCATACATTTATATAACGCGGCAAAGGCTCACCCCGACATCAACTTTGTTATGGTTCATATGGATTTGGGAACGGACAACAGCGAGGCGCTCAATTTGCTCGGCAAGCTCCCGAACCTCTACGGCGACACGACGTGGGTTCCCGTGAAAACCACGGTCGAGGCGATAAAGCGCTGCGGCTCGGAAAAAATGCTCTTCGGAACCGACAACCCAATCGACGGCAAGGACACGCTGCTGCACAACAGAACAGGCGACCGCTCGCTTTATCAGCAGTATTTTAACGAATTGAAGGAAATGATTTCCCCCGAGGATTACGAAAATCTGATGTACAAAAACGCCGTCAGAGTTTTCGGAATCAGAAAGGAGACAGGATGATGGAAGCAATAACAGGATTTTTAAACAGCGTTGACGATATAATGTATTTTCCGATACTGATTATCGTTCTCGCGGCGGCAGGAATTTTCTTTACAATCCGCAGCCGCTCTTTGCACAGGTAAGGCTCTTCGGCGAATCCTGCCGACTGATTATGGAAAAGCCGTCGGGCAAACAGCACGTAAGCTCGTTTCAGGCGCTGATGGTATCGACCGCGTCGCGAGTCGGCACAGGCAACATCGTAGGCGTTTCCACGGCGATTTGCATAGGCGGTCCCGGAGCGTGCTTCTGGATGTGGATTATGTGCATTATCGGCGCTTCGTCGGCGTTTATCGAGAGTACGCTCGCGCAGATTTACAAGCGCAGGGACAAGGATGGTCACTGCTTCGGCGGTCCCGCGTACTACATTGAACAGGCGCTCAGAAAGCCGTTTATCGCGGCGCTGTTCTGCGTGTTCCTCATCGCTACATACGCGTTCGGATTTAACCTTCTCTGCTCGTACAATCTGCAGTCCACCTTTGAGGCGTACAGCTTCTACGACGCTACCTGGACGCCGTTGATTGTCGGCGCCGTGATTGCGGCGGCTGTCGGACTTTGCGTTTTCGGCGGCGGCAAGCGTATCATCAAAATCACGGAGAAGATTGTTCCCGTTATGGGTATCCTCTATGTGCTCGCGGCTCTGATTGTTATCGCGTTCCACGTCACAAACATCCCTGCGATGTTCGGCGAAATCTTCAAGGACGCGTTCAACTTCAGATTTTCGGCGGAATAAGCGGCTCGTGCCTTGTTTACGGTATCAAAAGAGGTCTGTTCTCGAACGAGGCGGGCGTAGGCTCGGCTCCGAACGCTTCGGCTTCCGCCGACGTTACTCACCCCGTTAAGCAGGGTCTGGTTCAGACTGTTTCCGTTTATATCGACACAATGCTGCTCTGCACGGCTACGGCTCTTATGTGCCTGAGCTCGGGCGTGACATTTGGCGCCGATGTATCGGGCGCGCCGTACGTTCAGAAGGCTATCTCGACCGTTTTTTACGATTTCGGTCCGATATTCATCACCATCGCTATGGTTCTGTTCACGTTCACAACGCTTATCGGAAACCTCTACTACGTCGACAACGCGCTCGCGTATCTCAACAAGAAAAAGCGTCCCTCAAAGCTGTTTATGAACATCTTCTACGCGTTCTGCGTGCTCGTGGTATTTGTCGGCGCGCTGATTTCCGCAGACCTCGCGTGGATTCTGGCGGATATCACGATGGGCGGTATGACGCTTATCAACATTCCGTGCTGCGTTATCCTGTCGGGAGTCGCGATTAAGGCGCTCAGAGACTACGAAAAGCAGAAAAAGAAAGGGCTTAACCCCGTGTTCAGGGCTCGTGATATCGGGCTCGACGACTCAAAGCTCAGCTTCTGGAAATAAACTACGGGCTGCCGCGCTGCGGCAGCTCTTTTCTTTGTTGGCACATAACCTCGGATTTCCGATAAAATATACCGAGGTGAGTTTATGCAGTGGTTTGCGTTTACGGTTCTTAGCATTTTTGCCCTTATAGGGTTCGTACATTTTGTGACGGGAATAATCAGAGGCTTGACGAGAAGCCCTCAGTCAAAGGAAATCATACTTATCGAGCCGATAAAGGCGTCGGATAACGCCGAGTATCTCCTGCGTTCGGCTGCGGGAAAGGTGATGTGGATGGGCAGATTCGCGCCCGACAGGGTCGCTGTGCTCGACTGCGGAATGGACGACGAGACGCGCAAAATCTGCTCGCTGGTGTGCGGTGATTATCCGTTTATGGAACTCTGCTCACGCGACGAGCTCAAGGAGCGCATCGAAAAGATTTAGCTTGTTTTTCACTTAGCCTTATAGTATAATTAGGACGGTGAAATATATGGACAATTCAGAGCTGCTCGAGCTTTCGGGCACTGTTGCCACAATTATATACAGGAACGACCGGAACGGCTACACCGTGCTTGAGCTCGACGACGAGGACGAGACTGTAGCCGTTGGCATTATGCCCGATACAAACGTCGGCGAGGGCGTCAAGCTCATCGGCGTTTACAAGCCGCACCCGAACTACGGAATGCAGTTCGCCGTTTCGACCTACGAAAAAAGTCTGCCAAAGGACGTTGCGGGCATACTCAACTATCTGAGCTCGGGCTCGATAAAGGGTATCGGACCCTCGACGGCGGCTTTGCTGGTGCAGAACTTCGGCTCGCAAACTCTCGAGGTGCTCGAAAACGAGCCTCAGAGAGTGGCGAAGCTCAAGGGAATTTCGCTCAAGAAGGCGAGCGACATCTCCAAACAGCTCAGAGAAAACACGGGAATACGTCAGCTTATGCTGTACCTCGCGGACTACGGCATAAGCCCCGCCGAGGCGGTGAGGATTATCAAGAGCTTCGGCTCCAACTCGATTGCGGAAATCGAGCGCAACCCATACTGCCTTTCCGACGGCGACTTCGGAATCGGCTTTGAAAAGGCTGACGAAATCGCGATAAGAAAGCTCGGCAGAGAGCCCGACGACAGGCTGAGAATCCGCTCGGGGCTCGCGTTTGTGCTCAGGCACAATATGGGCAACGGCCACACCTGTCTGCCGATGGACAGACTGTGCGAGACCTCGGCGAAGTTCCTGAGCGTGCCGCTCGAGCTCGCTCAGAACGCGCTCGACTCAATGATTGAGGACAACTCGCTGATAAGCTTTTCCGCCGATGACAAAAGCTACATATTCTCGACGGCGATGTTTCAGTCGGAGAGCTACATAGCGGCGAGAATCAAGATGATGCTCCGCTTCCCCGCTCCGACGTTCTCGGATATCGCGGAGAACATAAAGGCGATTGAGGAATACAACGGCATTGAATACGCCGAGCTCCAGAAAGAAGCGATTACTCAGGCGCTTTCACGCGGACTTCTGGTGCTGACTGGCGGACCCGGAACGGGCAAAACCACTACGCTGAACGCGATAATCAAAATCCTCAAAAACAAGGGACAAAAGGTTCTGCTCTGCGCTCCGACAGGCAGAGCGGCTCAGCGGATGAGCGAGGTCACGGGCGACGAGGCAAAGACTATCCACAGGCTGCTCGAGGTTTCGTGGAGCAAGAACAATCTGCTCGAATTCAAGCACAACGAAAAAAACCTCTTAAACTGCGACGCGCTGATTATCGATGAGGTGAGTATGGTCGACGCGCAGCTCTTTGAGTGCGTGATGAAGTCGCTTCCGCTCGGCTGCAGACTGATACTCGTCGGCGATTCACATCAGCTTCCGTCGGTAGGCGCAGGAAACGTGCTCGACGACCTCATCAGCTCGGGAATTGTTCCCGTGGTTCAGCTGACGGAGATTTTCCGTCAGTCGATGAAGAGCCTGATTGTCACAAACGCGCACAGAATCGTGAACGGCGAAATGCCCGATTTGACGGCTCGGGACAAGGACTTCTTCTTTCTGCGCTCCGAGGACAAGCGCGTTATCGAGCAGACGGTGATTGAGCTCGCTTCGCACAGGCTCAAGAACGCTTACGGCTACGACGTCTACAAGGATATTCAGATTCTCTCTCCCGGTCGAAAGGGCGCGCTCGGCGTGACGGAGCTCAACTCAATGCTCCAGGAGGTCATCAATCCGTCCGACCCCGAGAAAAACGAGCTCAAAATCGGAAACAAGACCCTGCGCGAGGGCGACAAGGTTATGCAAATCAAGAACAACTACGACTTGAGCTGGGTCAGGGAAAACGGCGAAGTCGGCGGCGGAATTTTCAACGGCGAAATCGGCGTTATCGAGAGCATAAACAAGCGCTCGAGGATTATCAGGGTGCAGTTTGACGACAAATGCGCGACGTACGATTTTGACTGCGCGTCAGACCTTGACCTGAGCTACGCCACGACGGTTCACAAGAGTCAGGGAAACGAGTTCGAGGCGGTCGTTATGCCGCTTTTCAGAGGCGCGCCGACGCTCCAGTACCGCAACCTGCTCTACACGGCGGTCACCCGCTCCAAGAAGCTGATGATAATCGTCGGAAGCGAAACCGTGATTGAAAACATGGTAAGAAACAACCGCAAAAACAAGCGTTACAGCGGTCTGAAGCATTTTTTGAAGGAGCCCGACGGTGATTAAGATTTTTGAGCTGATTATCTCGGCTTTCTTCTGCGACAGATGTCCGTACTGCGGACGAACCGTTCCCTCGGGCAAGCTTTACTGCAAGAATTGCGGGACGCTCTTCCCGAAGGAATACCGAAAAAACCGCGTTGTGGGCGGCTACAGGTGCGTTGCGCCGTTTCGGTACGAGGGTGTTTTCCGCAAGGCTGTCAACAACTTCAAATTCTACAGTAGGCCCGAATATGACAAGGGTCTCGCGGCGCAGATTTGCAAATGCGTAAAGGCTGAATACGGCGACGAAATCGACCTCATCACCTTTGTACCGATGCGCAGAGCAAAGCAAATCAAGCGCGGCTACAATCAGGCGGAGCTGCTGGCTCGGCAGATGTCAAAAATCCTGTCGATTCCGTGCAGACGACAGCTGATTCAGCACAAAAAGAACAAAACTCAGCACGAGCTGTCAAGCCTCGAGCGAAAAGCTAACGTGAAGGGCGTATATAAGGCGGTTGAAACGGAAAGAATAAAAGGTAAAACCGTGCTTGTGGTTGACGATATCTCCACAACGGGCTGCACCCTGGGCGAATGCTGTAAGGTGCTTGAAAAGGCAGGAGCCAAAAAGCTGTACTGCGCGTCCGTTTGCGGCAGATAATACCAATATTTAACAAATTTCGCTTGAAATTATCAAGGCTATAGAATATAATGGAATAAACAGAAAAGGGGTGTCAGATTTGGATATAGGTATAGATTTAGGCAGCAGCCGCACCAGATTATTTATTGATAAAAAGGGTAAGGTGCTTGACGAAGCAAGCGTCGCCGCCTACAACGTAGCCGAGAACAAGATTATCGCGGTCGGCGACGAGGCGTACGCAATGCTCGGCAAAACCCCCGACAGCATCCACGCTGAATACCCGATTATAGACGGCGTTATCGCGCAGTCGCTGCTCGTTGAGGATATGGTAAATATACTTATGAAGCACATCTGCACAAGCAAGATTGTTATGCCAAGAGTTGTGGCTTCTATCCCCGGGGACGTTACCGAGGTTGAGAAGCGCGCGGTTGTAAACGCAATCAGCTCGTTCGGTGTAAGACGGGTTTACCTCATCGAGAACACCAAGGCGGCGGCTATGGGCGCGGGCGCCGATATTATGGGACCTCACGGAACGATGGTAGCGAACCTCGGCGCGGGAACCTCGAGCGTCGGCGTGCTCTCGCTCGGCGGAATTGCCGTCAGCAAGACAATCAAGGTCGGCGGCAACAGAATGGACGACGAAATCGTTAAATATATGAAGCGCGAGTATTCGCTCGTTATCGGAAACCCGATGGCTGAGAGGTGCAAGAATACAATCGGCTGTCTGATGAAGCCCGAACAGGAAATCGCTTTCCGCGTAAAGGGTCGTGACGCGCTCGGAGGACTTCCGAGATATGTCGACGTTACGGCGAGTGAGATTATGGAAGTTATTATGGAGCCCGCTATGGAGATTGTCGCGGCTGTCAAGGATGTGCTTGAGAAAACTCCTCCCGAGCTTGTCGGCGACGTTTACTCCGACGGAATTCTGCTCACGGGAGCTCTCGCGAAAATCACGGGCTTTGCCCAGCTGATTGCCGATTACACCGACGTTAAGGTCACGGTTGCCGACAATCCCGAGGACTGCGTTATTCTCGGCTGCGGCGAGGCGATTCAGTACATCGGCGAAGTCGAAAAGACCGCGAAGGTGGACATAAATCCCCTTATGGCGGCATATTAATTTAATATCCACGGTATAAAATCATCACCTCTGTCCTACAATAAGACAGAGGTGATTTTATGTTGTTTAACAGTGAGCTGCCCGAGGGCTTCGAGCAGGCTCTGAGCAAGAATTTCTGCGCTATGAAGTACGTCAGCGAGCTTCCGCCGCGCAAGCAGAAGCGCGTTCTGCAGAAGGCAAGGGAGCTGAGAACCACGGACGAAATCAGGAATTACATCATCGAGCTTGCGGGGAACCTCAGAATGTAACCCGCAAAAAAGCCGACTCGGACGAGTCGGCTGATTTTATTTTTTCTGTCCGATTTTTCTGAATCGGTTGTATCTGAGCTGAGCGAGTCTCTCGGGCTCGACAGCTAAGTTCTTCTCAAACGTACGGCAGATGAGGAGCTTCAAGCTCTCGAACATCTTCTGGTCGCCTGCGACGGGCTCTCTGAGAATACGCTCGACAACGCCGAGGTCAAACAAATCCTTGGCGGTCATCTTGAGACATTCCGCGGCTTCGGCAGCCTTGGAGCTGTCCTTCCAGAGAATGCTCGCGCAGCCCTCGGGAGAAATGACCGAGTAGACGGCGTTTTCCATCATCCAGACCTCGTCGGCAACAGCCAGCGCAATCGCGCCGCCCGAGCCGCCCTCGCCGATAAATACCGAGAGTACGGGGGTTTTGAGCGCCATCATCTCCATAAGATTGGTCGCGATAGCGTGACCCTGTCCGCGTTCCTCAGCGGCAATTCCGCAGAACGCGCCGCTTGTATCTACAAAGCAGAGCACGGGACGGTGGAACTTTTCAGCCTGTTTCATCAGTCTGAGAGCCTTTCGGTAGCCCTCGGGATGAGCCGCGCCGAAGTTGCGCTCCATACGCTCCTTGGTGTTTCTGCCCTTTTCAAGTCCGATAACAGTGACGGGGATATTGTTGAGCATTCCGACGCCGCCGACAACCGCCTTGTCATCCGCAAAGCCGCGGTCGCCGTGGAGCTCGATGAAGCTGTCGCCGAAAAGCGCGTTGATGTAATCCACAGAGGTGAGCTTGCCCGTGTCGCGAGCCGCCATTACCTTATCATATGCGCTCATTTACTCCACCTCCCCGTAGTTGTGTATCTTCAGAAGACTTACGAGAGTATCCTTGAGGTCGCGTCTGTCGACAACCTTGTCCACAAAGCCCTTTGCTTCCAGAAACTCAGCGGTCTGGAAGTCCTTGGGGAGCTTCTGACGGATAGTCTGCTCAATAACTCTGGGACCCGCAAAGGCGATAAGCGCCTTGGGCTCCGCAAGAATAATGTCGCCCTCCATAGCGAACGACGCCGTTACGCCGCCCGAGGTGGGGTCGGTGAGAACCGTGATATACAAAAGTCCCGCGTCGCTGTGCTTTTTGACAGCGCCCGAGGTCTTTGCCATCTGCATAAGCGAGAGAATACCCTCCTGCATTCTTGCTCCGCCCGAAACGCTGAACACGATAATCGGAAGTCTCTTTTCGGTAGCATATTCAAAGGCGCGCGTAATCTTGTCGCCTGTGACCGTACCCATAGAGCCCATCATAAACTCCGAATTCATACTGACGAGCACAACCTCGATTCCGTCGAGCTTGCAGGTGCCGCAGATAACGCTTTCTTTTTCCTTGCTTCTCTGTCGGCTCTTCTCGAGCTTTTCGTCGTAGCCCGGGAAATCGATGATGTTCTCGCTCTCGAGCTCGGCGTCCATCTCGACAAAGCTGTCCTTGTCGGCGGTCATCTCAATTCGCTTGCGCGCGTTGAGACGGAAGTGATGGTTGCACTTGGAGCATACCTGATAGTTCTCCTCGACGTCGGTGGTGAGCAGAAGCGTGCCGCATTCGGGGCACTTCTCCCACATTTCGTCGGGAACATAAGGCTTTTTGACGTCGGCGTCCTCGCCTTCAAGCGCGTTTTTAGGCTTTATAAATGTAAACAAATCCATTTAGATTACCTCGTAAATCTATTTTTTCTCGCTCTTTCTCTTTTCAAAACCTTCCATAAAGTCGGTGGTGTAGGTTCCGTCGAGAAACTCCTCTTCCGAGAGAATATCAATCATCAGGTCGCGGTTGACGGTTACTCCGATAATCGAAAGCTCGGAGAGCGCCATCTTCATTTTCCTGATTGCAAGCTCGCGCGTTCTGCCCTGAACAATGACCTTGCCGACCATTGAATCGTAGAACGGCGGAATGGAGTAGTTCTGATAAAGCGCGGTGTCGAAGCGCACAAACGAACCGCCCGGAACGTGAAGTCCCGTGATTGTTCCGCAGGACGGACGGTAGTTGTGCTCGGAGTCCTCGGCATTGATACGGCACTCGATAGCGTGACCGTGGAAGTAAACGTCCTCCTGAGCTCGGTTGAGCTCAATACCCGCGGCGACGCGAATCTGCCACTGGACGATATCCATACCCGTTACCATTTCGGTAACGCCGTGCTCAACCTGCAGACGGGTGTTCATCTCCATAAAGTAGAAGTTGCCGTCCTTGTCGTAGAGGAACTCTACGGTACCTACAGAGTTGTAGTTGACGGCGTGAGCCGCCTTGACCGCCGCGTCAATCATAGCCTTTCTGGTCTCACTTGAAATCGAGGGAGACGGGCTCTCCTCGATAAGCTTCTGGTTATGGCGCTGAACGGAGCATTCGCGCTCGCCCAGGCAAATCGCGTTGCCGTGCTTATCGCAGAGAAGCTGCATTTCGATATGCTTGACAGGCTTCAAGAATTTTTCTATGTAAAGCGCGCCGTCACCGAAAGCCGCCTGAGCCTCGGCATAAGCGCTGTTGTATGCGTTTTCAAATTCCTCGGGAGTGGAAACGAGACGGATTCCGCGTCCGCCGCCGCCCGAACGAGCCTTGATAAGAAGCGGATAACCGACTTCCTCGGCGAGAACCTTTGCGCTCTCGACGTCCTCGAGCACATCTGTACCGGGAGTAACGGGAACGCCTGCCGCGCGCATGGTCTTTCGCGCCATATCCTTGTCGCCGAGCAGGTTAATCATATCCGAGGTGGGACCGATGAACTCGATGTTGCACTCCTCGCAGAGCTTGACAAACTTCGCGTTCTCGGAAAGCAGTCCGTAACCCGGGTGAATCGCCTGAGCGCCGCTCTCCATCGCAACCGTGAGGATAGCGGGCATATTGAGGTAGCTTTCGGCAACCCTTGCTCCGCCCACGCAGTAGCTCTCGTCGGCGAGCTGAACGTGCATAGCGTCCTTGTCCGCGGTCGAATAAATCGCTACGGTTTCGATTCCCATTTCGCGGCACGCGCGAATAATGCGCACCGCGATTTCTCCGCGGTTCGCAATGAGTATTTTACTAAACATTTCTTCACATCCAAATCAGTTATCAATCAGCGCAAAGCTGAAATCCGCGCTTACGCAGAGCTTGCCGTTAACCGAGCCCTTGGCGCTGATGAAGTAGAAATTGCCCCTCGAGCGTGTGAGCGTGCATGTGGTCTCGAGCGTGTCGCCCGGCTTTACCATACCCTTGAACTTTACGTTGTCCATCTTGGTGAAGTAAGGGGTCTTGCCCTTGCACTTGTCGGCGAGCATTACGCAGCTCGACTGAGCCATCATCTCACAGAGGATTACACCCGGAACAACGGGGTTGCCCGGGAAATGTCCCTTGAGGAAGAACTCGTCGCCGCTTACGGTATATCTGCCGAAGGAAGTTGTGTCGTCGACCTTCTCGGCTTCCTGAACGAGCAGCATATTGTCGCGGTGGGGGATAATCTCTTTAATCTGTTCTTGATTTAACATAATTGCACCTTTAGGAAATTCTGAACAGCGGCTGGTCGAACTCGACAACGTCGCCGTTATTGACGAGGATTTCGGAAACTGTTCCGCTCTCCTCAGCTGTGATTTCGTTCATAATCTTCATCGCCTCGATAATGCAGACGATGTCGCCCTTGCTGACCTTGTCGCCTACGCTGACATAAGCGGGCTTTTCGGGAGACGGAGCGGCGTAGAACACGCCGACCATGGGGCTCTTGATTGTCTTGCCGCTGACAGCAGGAGCCGCGGGAGCAGCGGGTGCGGCAGGAGCGGGAGTAGCCGAAACAGGAGCTGCGGGTACCGAAGCGTTCGGAGCGTTGAACGCAACCACGGGAGAATCGACCGTCGGCTTAGCCAGACGGATATTGTTCTCGTCGTCGCCGATTTCGATTTCGGCGAGAGAGCTGTCCTCGAGCACCTTTATATATTCCTTGAGTGTTTCAATATCTATCATTTTTCAATCCTCCGTTAGATTTTTCTGAAAACGAGACAGGTATCGTGACCGCCGAAGCCGAGGTTTGTGCTCGCGGCAACTGTGATGTCTCTGTCCTTTGCCTGACCGAGTGTGTAGTCGAGGTCACATTCGGGGTCGAGCTCGTCGGTGCCGATTGTCGGCGGAATCTTGCCGTCGTGAACTGCCAGAACAGCTACAATCGCCTCGATTGCGCCTGTCGCGCCGAGCATATGACCTGTCATAGATTTGGTGGAGCTGATGCTGATGTCATAGGCCTTGTCGCCGAGAGCCTTCTTGACAGCCATTGTCTCGGTCTTGTCGTTCATCGGAGTTGAGGTTCCGTGAGCGTTGAGATATACTACATCGTCGTCGGTGACGTTGCCCTCGGCAAAGCTTACGCGGATTGCCTGAGCAAGTCCCTCGCCCTCGGGGTCGGGAGCCGTAACGTGGTGAGCGTCGCAGGTGTTGCCGTAGCCTATCATCTCGGCGTAAATCTTAGCGCCGCGCGCCTTGGCGTGCTCGTATTCCTCAAGGATAAGAACGCCCGCGCCCTCGCCCATTACAAAGCCGTTGCGCTTTACGTCGAAGGGGATTGACGCCTTCTTGGGGTCCTCGGTTGTGGAAAGAGCCTTCATATTCGCGAAGCCCGCGATTGTCAGAGGATGTACAACGCACTCGGCGCCGCCTGCGATAACCGCGTCGGCATAGCCGTCCTTAACCGCGTGGAACGCCTCTCCGACGGAGTTGGAGCCCGACGCGCAGGCTGACATTGTGGAGAGCGACGGTCCCTTCGCGTCATACTTGATAGCTACCTGACCTGTGGCGATGTTGCCTATCATCTTGGGGATGAAGTGGGGGCTTACCTTTCTGGGTCCCTTCTCAATCATTCCCTGAGCGTTTTCATAGAAGGTATAGAGTCCGCCGATACCTGCGCCTATGTAGGAGCCCAGACGTGTGGGCTCGACTGTTCCGATAATTCCGCTGTCCTCGACTGCCTCTCGTGCCGCCGCAAGCGCAAAAATCGTGTACATATCGGTTTTTCTGACGTCGCGCTTCTCGATTACCGTTGTGGGGTCAAAGTCCTTGACCTCGCCCGCAATCTTGACCGCTAAACCTTCGGTGTCAAATTTCTTTATCGTATCAATGCCGCAAACTCCGTCAAGCATATTCTTCCACATTGTGGGGATATCGTTGCCGACGGGAGTTACCGCGCCGATACCGGTAACAACTACTCTTCTACTCATAATACCAATGCCTTTCTTAAGGTTACTAACATTTAATTACATTGCGATACCGCCGTCTACGCGGATTACCTCTCCCGTTACATAGGAAGCATAGTCGCTGCACAAGAACGCGATTACGTTCGCAACGTCCTCGGGGAGACCACGGCGCTTCATCGGAATCTGGGAAGCGATTTCGTCCTTGACCTTGTCGGAGAGCGCCTGAGTCATCGGTGTATCGATATATCCGGGAGCGACCGCGTTAACGGTTACGCCGCGTGCCGCGAGCTCCTTGGCTACAGCCTTTGTCAGACCGATAACGCCCGCCTTTGACGCGCAGTAGTTAGCCTGTCCCGCGTTGCCGTTAATGCCGACGATTGAAGCCAGGTTTACGATACGTCCGCTTCTCTGGCGCATAAAGGGCTTGTAAACGTGCTTTGTCATATTGAAAGCGCCCTTGAGGTTGACCGCGATAACCGCGTCAAACTCCGCCTCGGTCATATTGAGCATAAGCTTGTCACGAGTGATACCAGCGTTATTAACGAGGATATCAATCTTTGAGAAATCTTCGATAATCTTCTTTACGACCTCGTCGCCTGCCTCAAAGTTGCTGACGTCGCAGTCATAAGCTTCTACCTTAACTCCTAAATCGGAAACAGCCTTTACAGACTCCTGCTTGTCCTCTTCCCTGCCGATACCGACAATCGCGATATCCGCGCCGAGAGACGCGAGCTTTACGCAGACTGCTCTGCCGATTCCGCTGTAACCGCCTGTTACAACGGCTACCTTACCTTTTAAATCCATATGTAAGCTCCTTTCGGATTAAAATTCTATCGAATTCAAGTCGTCGGGCGTTTCGACCTTGACCGCCTTGACGTCCGCGTTAATGCGTTTGATAAGTCCCGTGAGGGTTTTGCCCACGCCGACCTCGATAAATGTATCGACGCCGTCGGCAACCATATTCTCAACGATAGTCTGCCAGCGGACGGGGTTCTCGACCTGAGCCTTGACGAGCGCCTTGTAGTCGCCCTCGTAGGGCTTAGCCGTGAAGTTTGAGTAAATCGGAACGGAGGGTTCGCCGAAGGAAACGTCCTTCATATACTCCGCAAGACCCTCTGCGGCGTCCGACATAAACGGAGAGTGGAACGCTCCGCTTACCGCGAGACGCTTTGCTCTGCCCTTGAGCTCTGAGAAAGCCTCGATGAGAGCGTCGGCGTTCTCCTCCTTGGTGGCGACAACCGTCTGTGCGGGTGAATTGTAATTTACGGGGTAGGTGCTGTCAAAGCCTGCGCAGACCTCCTCGATTTTGTCCGCGGGAAGCTTCATAACCGCGAGCATTGCTCCCGGGTTTGCCTTCGCCGCTTTATCCATAAGCTCGCCGCGCTTGCACACGAGCCTGAACGCTTCTTCGTCCGAGAGGATTCCCGAGAACGCAAGCGCCGCGATTTCGCCGAGCGAGAAGCCCGCTACGCAGTCAACCTTGATTCCCTTTTCCTCTACGGCTCTAGCCGCCGCCAAATCAGCCGCGAAAACGCAGGGCTGAGTGTTAACGGTGACGCTGAGTTCCTCGGCTGTACCCTCGAAGCACTGCTTTGAGGTGCCTTCTCTGACGGAATCGGCAATATCAAAAACCTTCTTCGCGGCTTCGCTGTACTCGCAAAGCTCCTTGCCCATTCCGCTGTACTGAGCTCCCTGTCCTGAAAAAATTAACGCTATTTTACCCATTTTGCCGCACCGCCTAATACTTCCTCTGCCTTTGTGAACAGGTCTAAGATAATGTCTCTTGCGGGCTCTTCCTTCTTGACCATGGAAGCAACCTGACCAGCGAGAACACAGCCGTTCTTTACGTCGCCCTCACGAGCCGCAAGGCGAAGCACGCCCGCGCCCTTAGCCTCGAGAACGTCGTCGGGATAGTTGGCGGAATCGTATTCCATCTTTGTATAATCTCTTGTATAGCTTGATTTGATACATCTTACGGGGTGACCGAGACGCTTGCCTGTGACAACCGTGTCGATATCCTTAGCCTTTAAAATCTTGTCCTTGTACTCCTGAGCGATTGTACACTCGGTAGCAACGAGGAAGCGTGTGCCGACCTGAACGCCGACAGCGCCGAGCATAAAGCAAGCCGCAACCTGACGGCCGTCGGCGATACCACCTGCCGCGATAACGGGAATGCTGACCGCGTCAACAACCTGAGGCACAAGCGCCATAGTTGTGAGGTCGCCTACATGACCGCCGCTTTCGCCGCCCTCTGCGATTACCGCAAACGCGCCGAGCTTTTCCATACGCTTGGCGAGAGCAGTCGAGGGAACTACGGGGATAACCTTGATTCCCGCTTCGGTCCATTTTTCCATATATTTGCCGGGGTTGCCCGCGCCTGTGGTAACAACCTTTACGCCTTCCTCAACGACGACGTCCGCGACCTCGTCGGCAAAGGGGCTCATAAGCATAATGTTAACGCCGAAGGGCTTGTCGGTAAGCTCCTTGCACTTCTTGATTTCGGCTCTGAGCTGTTCTCCGTTGGAGTTCATAGCAGCGATTAATCCGAGACCGCCCGCGTTGCTCACGCCCGCGGCGAGAGAAGCGTCGGCTACCCAAGCCATACCGCCCTGGAAAATCGGATACTCGATACCGAGCTGTTCATTGATTACTGTGGAAATCATATGTATCACCCTTTCTGAAAAATATCAAATATACGCATAACAACTCATATTACAATATCTAATATATTTTACTATATAAGGGCGAAATAGTCAATGCTAAATCCAACTCTTTTTGGCAAATACAGCTAACTGCACAAATCCTCCAGTATTCGTTTCACTTCGCGAGGATTTTTGGCTCTAATACCGTTTTCGAGCTGTTCTCTGTCGGTTTCGGGGAGAATCGCGACGCGCGTCGAGGTTGAAAGCACAATGTTTCCGTCCTCGTCCTCGACCGCTACTCTTCCGCCGAGAGACCTGACGGTAAAAAACTTTTCCTTCGGAGCGGTCTCGGTGACCGTGACTGTCGGAATAAGCTCGGGGACAGAAACAGGCGCGGCAAAGGTGCTGTATACAAGCGAAAAAGCCGCCAGAAATAAATAAACCGAAATCAGTGTTACCGTTATTTTTGTCTTCATAAAATCGCCTCAATAATAATTTTCGCGGAATTATCGGTATTATTCATACAATTTATAGTAAAAATTTTTGATTTTCTTACAAGAAAATACGTCCAAAAGGTTTATTTTTTTCTTGACTTATGGTAAAATAACAGAGAATAATGTACAACTATGTGTATCTCAGTTTTGAAATCAAGGAGATTTTCCTATGCGTGAAACAGATATAAGTAAATTTACCGAGCAGATAAACGTCGAACAGGCGTCTGAAAGCTCTGTAAAAAGAGTCTTAAAAGCAATAGGTCGGTTTTTCTTTACGCTGTTTGCCGTCGGGGCAATCGCGGGCTTTGTTGTGCTGATTTCGCTTTCCGTTTATATAATCGGAATAGCGACCGAGCCGACGGGCATCGACCTCAAGGCAAAATCACTTAACCAGACGAGCTTCATTTATGTCAAGAACGACAGCGGCAAGTTCAAGAAGTACCAGTCACTTTACGACACGGAAAACCGCGTCTGGGTGGACTTCAAGAACATTCCCGACAATATGAAGAACTCCGTCATCGCTATCGAGGACAAGCGCTTCAGAGAACACAACGGCGTTGACTTCACCCGAACAATGGGCGCTATCCTCAACCTCGCAAGCGGAAAGTCGAGCTTCGGCGGCTCCACGCTCACCCAGCAGCTCATCAAGAATATTTCCGACGACAACGAGGTTTCGCTCAACCGTAAGATACGCGAGATTGTAAAGGCGCTCAAGCTTGAGACCGAGTACACCAAGGACGAAATCCTCGAGGCGTACCTCAACGTCGTAAACTTCGGCAATAACTGCCAGGGAGTTGAGGCGGCGGCTAACCTTTACTTCGGCAAGCACATCGACAAATGCACGCTTGCCCAGTGCGCGGCTATTGCGGGAATCACCCAGAACCCGAGCAGGTTCAATCCTCTCGTCTATCCCGAGGAGAACCAGAAGAGGCGCGAGCTCGTGCTCTCCGAAATGCTCGACCAAAAGAAAATAACCAAGGAACAGTACGACGAGGCTATGGAAGAGTCCTCAAAAATGAAGTTCGTCGGCTACAAAAAGAGCAACAAGACGAACGTGCGAAGCAAGGTTCAGAACTGGTATATAGATGAGCTGCAGAACGACCTCACAAAGGATTTGGCTGTATACTACAACATCAGCGAAAAGGCGGCTTCGGACAAGCTCTTCACAGAGGGTCTCAAGATTTACTGCGCTATGGATGTCAAAATGCAGAAGTACCTCGAGGACGCGGCGATGAACATCGACACAACCTACGACTCGGGTCTCCAGTGCGCGGCGACTATGGTCGATATGCACGGCGCGATTATCGCGACGACAGGCTCGTCACAGGAAAAAACCTCGAACCTTCTCTTCGACAGAGCTACCGACTCGGTGCTCCAGCCGGGTTCCTCAATCAAGCCCGTAGTCGTTTATCCCTACGCGATTGAGCGAGGCAAGCTCTACTACAGCTCGGTCGTTCCCGACAAGCCCCTTGAAAAGTACAAGGTCGGCGCGGACGGCACGCTGATTGCGGGTCCGAACAACTGGTACTCGGGCTACAAGGGCAATATGCTCCTCCCCGACGCTATCGAATGGTCGGCTAACGCGACAGCCGCTCAGGTTATGGATATGATTTCACCTCAGGCGGCGTACAACCAGGTTCTCACGCTCCAAGGCTTTGAACACCTCAGCGAGGATGACAAGGTCAACACGGGCGGACTTTCAATCGGAGGTCTCAACGGCGGCGTTACCGTCAGAGAAATGGCTGGAACCTTCACATATATGGGTAACGGCGGCAAGTACTACAAGCCCTACACCTACTACTATGTGACCGATTCCGAGGACAACATCATCATCGACAACAGAGATATGATACCCAAGGAGAGCTACTCTCCCGAGACAGCCTATATTATGAACAGGCTGCTCCACTACAATATGACCTACTGTGCTCACACGAACGCGGCGTACGCGCGTGTTGACGGCTGGGATATCATCGGCAAGACAGGTACTACCGATGAGGACAAGGATTCCTGGTACTGCGGTCTCAGCCCCTACTGCTCAATGGCTGTATGGACAGGCTTTGACATTCCGCAGACAATCTCAATGTACGGTCAGCAGACGGCGACCAAGCTGTTCCAGCAGGTTATGAGCTATTATCTCGAGGGCAAGAAGCACAAGGAATACTCGATGCCCGGCTCGATTATCAAGGCAAACTTCAGTCCGTCAAACGGTATGGTCTACAATGTAGGCAGCGCCGTGGACGACAGATATTTAGGCTACTATACCGAGGACAATATGCCCAGTGACGGCGGCGACTACGTAGATTACTACGACGGCTCGGACAGCGGCGGCGGTTCCGAGGGCGGCGAGGAATCCACACCTGCTTCCGAGGACGCAGGCGAGGAAACCACGGCAGCTCCCGAGGCAAGCTCGGAAGAAGACACCGAGCCCGAATCGAGCGAGGACACCCAGCCCTCAGAGTCGAGCGAAGCCACCGAGGACACTCAGCCCGAAAGCGTTGAGGAAGAAGCCGAGACTGAATAACAGTAAAGAACCGAAAGGATGGATATAAATGATTGAAATAGCTATAATGGGACACGGAGTTGTCGGCTCGGGTGTCGCTGAGATTATCACATCTCACAAACAGAAGCTTTACTCCGCAATCGGCGAGGAGATTCACATCAAGAAAATCCTCGACCTGCGTGAGTTCCCCGACTCTCCCCTCGCGGACCGCTTCACAAAGAATTTTGACGAAATCTTAAACGACGTCGAAATCAGAGTGGTCGCAGAGGTTATGGGCGGAATTCACCCCGCTTTTGAGTATGTCAGCAAGCTGCTTGCCGCGGGCAAGAGCGTTGCGACCTCAAACAAGGAGCTCGTAGCCGCAAAGGGCGCGGAGCTTCTCAGAATTGCCAAGGAGAACAACGTAAACTTCCTGTTTGAGGCTTCCGTCGGCGGCGGTATCCCGATTATCAGACCGCTCAACCAGTGCCTTGTCGCTAACAACGTCAAGGAAATCGCGGGTATCCTCAACGGTACCACCAACTTTATCCTCACCAAGATGATAAAGGACGGTATGGGCTTTGACGAGGCATTGAAGCTCGCTCAGAAGCTCGGCTTCGCGGAGCGCAATCCCGCGGCTGACATTGAGGGTCACGACGCGGTTCGCAAGATTTGTATTCTCGCGTCGCTCGCCTACGGCAAACACATTTATCCCGACAACATACATACAGAGGGTATCACAAACATCACCCTCGAGGATGTTAAATTCGCAAAGAAATTTGACTGCGTTATCAAGCTTATCGGCGATGTTAAGGTTCTTGACGACGACAGGATGGATATCTTTGTAGCTCCCATGCTTATCAGCAAAAACAGCCAGCTCGCGAACATTGACAACGAGTTCAACGGCATTATGGTACGCGGCGACTGCACTGACGACGTAGTATTCTACGGCAAGGGCGCGGGCTCAATGCCGACCGCCAGCGCCGTTGTAGCCGACATCGTCGACTGCGGCAAGCACCTCAAGAGAAGAAAGTTCCTCTTCTGGGTTGACTCGGACAACGAGAACATTCTGCCGTATAATGAAAGCAGAACGGCTATGTTCCTGAGACTCAAGTCAGGCGACAAGGCGGTTGCTATCGAGCGCTTCGGCGATATTCAGGTTATCGCTGAGGGCGACGAGTGCGCGCTTATCACTCCCGTGCTCACAATCGGTGAGATTGAGCAGAACCTCGAGGGAATCGACGTGCTCTCAAAAATCAGAATTGGTGATTTATAATAAAAGGTAATTTTTTAAAGGAGTAATCAGATGAGTTTAATTGTACAGAAATTCGGAGGAAGCTCCGTCGCAAACGCCGAGCGCGTGTTCAACGTTGCCCGCATTGTGACAGAGACCTACGACCAGGGCAACGATGTTGTCGTCGTAGTGTCCGCTCAGGGCGACACAACCGACGACCTTATCGCCAAGGGTAACGAAATCAACCCCAACGCCTCAAAGAGAGAGCGTGATATGCTCGTATCCGCAGGCGAACAGATTTCCATTTCACTGCTCGCAATGGCTATCGAGAAGCTCGGCTACCCTGTAGTTTCGCTTCTGGGCTGGCAGGCAGGCTTCCAGACAAGCTCGGCGCACACCTCGGCGCGTATCAGACGCGTTACGCCGAACCGTATCCGCAAGGAGCTCGACAAGAAGTCAATCGTAGTTGTAGCAGGCTTCCAGGGTCTGTCACGTTATGATGACATCACAACGCTCGGACGCGGCGGCTCGGATACATCCGCTGTAGCGATTGCCGCGGCTATGCACGCCGACCTCTGTCAGATTTACACTGACGTTGAGGGCGTTTACACTGCCGACCCCAGAAAGGTCAAGAACGCAAGAAAGCTCAAGGAAATCTCGTATGACGAAATGCTTGAGCTCGCAACACTCGGAGCACAGGTTCTCAACAACCGCTCCGTAGAAATGGCTAAGAAATACAACATCGAACTTGAGGTGCTTTCGAGCTTGGTCAAGGCGCCCGGTACAATCGTAAAGGAGAAAACTAAAATGGAAAAAATGTTAATCAGCGGCGTTGCCAAGGACACAGATATCGCGAGAGTTTCGGTAATCGGTATTCCCGATGAGCCCGGATTTGCGTTCAAGATGTTCTCGAAGCTCTCCAAGAAGAACATCAACGTAGACATCATTCTTCAGTCAATCGGCCGTGACGGCACAAAGGATATTTCGTTCACAATCGCTGCGGACAGACTTGAGGACGCAAAGGCTGCGCTCGCCGATTATGTAGAGAATATCGGCGCTAAGGAAATCCTTTCTTCCACCGACGTCGCTAAGATTTCGATTGTCGGCGCTGGTATGGAAAGCCACGCAGGCGTTGCTACAAAGATGTTTGAGGCTCTCTACGACGCTCAGATTAACATCCGTATGATTGCTACAAGCGAGATTAAGGTCTCCGTTCTTATCAACAAGAAGGACGCGGACAGAGCTGTTTCGGCAATCCACGACAAGTTCTTTGAGGAATAAGCAAAACGTAAAATAATTAAGCCGCTTGGGAAACCAAGCGGCTTTTGTATTTAGTCTGTCGGTTAGGCTGTAAAATACAGAAAATGACTGTAGAAATCGCAGAGCGCAAGCATCGTGGTGTTATTTTGTTTCTGCCTTTAGCTTATTGGCCTTGGCGTACTTATATGCGGCGGAGTTTTTAGCGCACCTGATGACGAAGCTCTTATCTCTGATTTCCTCATAGTAATCGCCCGTACGTTTATAGCCGATTGCCTTTTCGCCTATCTTCTTAACGGTTGACGGAACGGTATACTTGCTGAGCTTTTGGCAGGACATAAACGCGCGTTCTCCGATAGTTTTGACGGAAGCAGGGAGCTTTGCGGATTTGAGGCTGCGGCAATAATAGAAGCAGTAACCGGGAATTGCCTTAACCTTGTTCGAGATATTCACCTTGCCGAGGCGCACGCACAAATAGAAGAACCCTGTTCCCGACTTCTTCTCGTTATATTGAGGAAGGTCGGCGGTTTTCAGATAATGGTTAGAGCTGAAGGCTTTGCTCTCGATAACGAGCTTTGAGCTGCCTGTTATTTTCAGAGACGTCAGGCTTTGGCACTCTTTAATTGCCCCCTTGCAGATACGACGTATTGTTTTGGGAATGGTAATGCTTTTGACTGAGCTCTTATAAAAAGCTGATTCACCGATTCGGGTGACCTTCAGACCGTAAATCTTTTCGGGGATAACAACCTTATTATCACTGCCGAGGTACTTCTTGATACAAACCTCGTTGCCGTTAACCATGTAATAATCATATCTACCGTCCGAGGTAGTGTAGGTCGCTTTCCCTTTCTCAAACTTAATACGGGGCTTATCCTTGAGGGCGGCGGCGACGGTATCAAGGTCGGCGTCGCTGAGAACGCCCTTTTTATAAAGAGAAAACAGCGAATATGTCTTTGACTTCGCGGCGTCAAATACACACACGTCATCCGCAGAGCTTGACGCATAGTAAACGTAGTCGCCGATTTGCTCGTCACCGTCGGATTCATCTCCGCTAGCGCCGGCAAAATAGCAGCGCGCAATGTACTTTTGGTCAACGATTTTCTCGAAAATGTCAATATTGATGTCGGCTTCTGTCGCGTCGGGCTTTGAAACCTTCAACAGCGACAGGCAGTAATCCTTGAATGCGGTGTAATCCGATGTTTCGTCAGCCGATACAACCGCCGCGGCGGACATCGCAAGTATTACGGCGAGGAATAATGCCAATAATTTTTTCATAATAATCTCTCCTTCGGAAAAACTTTGAAGCTTTTTGGTACTTCTATATATATAACAATTCAGAACTACTATTTTAGGACAACTATGTTAATCTTTTTTTATTTTTATTGTTTCTAACATTTTGATCATTGTTTCCTTCGGCAACTCATATGATGATAAAGAAAAAACATATCGCCCGTTGTCGTATATTATTATGAAACTGCCATCTTCTATTCCATAAACAAGATAATCTTGACCGTCGTGTTTTTCAACGGAAATATCAACGTCCTTGTTATCAATAGAAGCTGAATAATAATCCCTTGTAATCTGAGAAAATGTTATATCCTTTCTACCATTAATGTATATATAAGTGGCTTTTTCTTCATATATATTCTCCTGTTTAAGTACATACCCCTCAGGAACATAACTAAGCTCATAGACTTCTTCAAGTGTTGTCGGCGAGGAATCATCTTCCTCAATCACGGTTGTCACGTGGTTATGGTCTGAGAAATGCTCAGAAAGACGTTATGTACCGCGTCCTCTGCCAAGCCCCTGTCGCCGAGAATATCATAAGCGCGGTTGAGCATGGGGTTCCTGTACTTTATATAGAGCTGTTCAAATTTGCTCTTGTCACTGTCGCTGTCAATCATTGACAGGTAAAATGTCAACATAGTTTCCTCTTTAAACTTTATTCGTATTCTCTGAAAACGCCGCCCAAATCGGGCGGCGTTTGACTATCAGGTTGAAGATGTCAGAGCAGGTCTCGAAGCGCCGTGTTTGTACGGAATACAGAACGCAACCGTAACGGCGTGGTCGCCGACGCGCTCAAGGTTTGTGAGCAGCTCGATAAATACCGTGCCTGCCTCGGCGCTGCAAACGCCCTTTGACAGACGCTCGATGTGGTGCTGGCGGAAGAGCTCGCAGTATTCGTCAATCTGATCCTCAGCCTGCAATACCGATTCGGTGAGCGCAGGGTCCTTGCTCTGGTGCGTGAACATATAGAAGCTGTCCTCGAGGATTTGCTGGACTGTCTCGCAGAGGATACGAAGCTCCTTCTTCGCTTCCTCGGTCAGCACAACCTCGCCCTTTATCATCTTCTGGGCGGCTTCGCACATATTCTCGCTTCGGTCACCGATACGCTCGAGGTCCTGAATCGCGTTGTACATCGCGCCCATAACCTTTCGGTCGTAGTCGACGATATCGAGACCGTTAATCTTAACTATATACTTGGTAATGCCGTGGGTAAGCTTGTCCACGACCTTTTCGTTCTCGTAAACGCGCTCGATTGCCTTTGCGTCGCCGTTGACCACAGCTTCCATTGCCATATCGAAGCTTGCTCTGGCGAGGCTCGCGAGACGCGCGCACTCCTTCTCGGTCTGCTGAACCGCCATAGGAGGCGTGGTGAGAATTCGGGAATCGAGGTATACGGTGATTTCTTCCTCTTCCTCGTTTTTATCGGGCATAATAAGCTTGGTAAGCTTGATTATCGGGGTTGAAAGCGGCAGGAACACCACAGTTCTGATGACGTTGAACGCGATGTGAACCGCTGAAATCTGAGCCGCAGTGTTGCCCTTGAGGAACGGAATTGTCTCACAGATATGTGTGACCGAATACGGTGTCATATCGAGAGCCAGAACAATTCCCGTGACAAAAAGCGCGGCAAGAAAGCTCGTGAGGAAGTTCGAGAGAGCGACCTGCTTACTTTCGCGGTTAGCGCCCGCAGCCGAAAGGAATACAGGCATACACGCGCCGACGTTCATACCGAAGATGATATAGACGCAGTCCGAGAGCTCCACAACGCCGCTCATACCGAGCGCCATAAGGATACCGACGGAAGCGGACGAGCTCTGGATAATACCCGTGAAAATCATACCCGCAAGAAGTCCGAGAACGGGGTTTGACATTCCCGAAATCATATTTCCGAAAACCGCGCTCTCCTTGAGGAAACCGAAGTTCTCGCTCATCATCGACATACCCATAAAGAGTATACCGAAGCCTGCGGCAATCTGACCGTAATACTTGTAGTTATTCTTCTTGGCAAAGGTGATAACCGCGGCGCCCGCAAATGCGAAAATAGGAACAATCGCCTTGATATCGATAGAAAGCAGCAGCGAGGTCGCAGTGGTACCGATTTTGGAACCAAAGAGAATACCGATTGACTGATAAATGTTCATCAGTCCCGCGTTGACAAAACCGACTACCATCGCGTCGGTAGCGGACGAGCTCTGAATGACGGCTGTTACGAGAAGTCCGACAAGCATAGCGATGAACTTGTTGCTCGTGATTTTCTCGAGCAGAGTTCTCAGCTTTGAACCTGCGGCGAGTTCCAAGCCCTCGCCCATCAGCTTCATACCCATCAGAAACAGTCCCAGACCGCCCAGTACGCTTATTACGCTGAAAATATCCATAGTTTTTCCCCAAATATAATAGGATATCCGAAGCCGAAGCACGGATATGAATACCCAAAGTTTTCCTAAAAACGTCAGGTTTCACCATTTTTATGATAATATATAGCCAGTCCGTGATAATTCTTCTGCAGAATTATAATAAATTTATTTTTCGGGTACGGCAGGGTCTACATAGAGCGTTTTGTTGTTCACAAAAATTACCATTCCCGGCTTTGCGCCGTTGGGCTTTGAGACGTGCTTGATGAGGGTGTAATCGACCGCTACGTTGGTGCTTTCACGCGCCTTGCTGTGATAGGCGGCAATGCGCGCGGCTTCGAGCAAAGAGCTGTCGGGTACCGCCTCGCCCTCGGTGATGAGAACCGTGTGAGAACCGGGGATATTCTTGGTATGGAACCAGAGGTCGTGCTTTCGCGCGGTCTTTAAGGTGAGCGTGTCGTTCTGCTTGTTGTTGCGTCCGACAAGCACCTTGAAGCCGTCTGAGGTGGTGTACTCAATCGGCGGCAGAGAAACGGGCTTTTTCTGAGCGGATTTGTTGCGCTTGATGTAGCCCTGTTCCATAAATTCGAGCCTGATTGCGTTGAGCTCGCGCTCGCTTGAAGCTCTGGAGAGCGTGTCGCGCAAAGTTTCGAGGTAGTCGAGCTCTTCTCTGCCCTTTTCTATCTGAACCGCAAGAACCCTTGCGGCGGTCTTTGCCTTGTTGTAGTCCTTGTAGAACTTCTGAGCGTTCTGTGCGGGAGGAAGCGCGGGGTTGAGAAGGATTTCCATAGGCTCGTTGTTGTTATAGTAATTCTCGACGACAACCTTTTGAGCTCCGCGCTCTATGCGGTAGAGATTTGCCTGGAGCAAATCGCCCTTTATGCGGAGCTGTTCCCTGTCCTCGGTAGCCTTGAGCTCGCGCGTCTGGACATTGAGCTTGTTGGTCGCTCGGTGAATGAGGTTTGAGAGCAGACGCGACAGGTCAGCCGCCTTGACCTTCATTCGGTCGGCGCTGTCGCGCTCAATATAATAGCGGTCGAGCAGCTCGCAGAAGCTGTCCCAGCGCTTGCCCTCACCCATCGCTCCGTACTGCTTTATCGGCAGAAAGGTCATATCAAAGGGCTTTGCGTCGCCTTTGCGGTAGAGCGTGTAAGGCGCACCCTTGTAGGTCAGAACCGTATCGGCGAGGTTCTTTATCGCCTGTCTGAGACGTTCGAGCTGAGACGGGCTGAGCGTTTTGTTTGAGGCGCTTTCTCCCGAAAGCGTCTGATACTCGAGCTCTCGGCAGACAATCGGCGAAATACCCTGAACTACGTTTAGTATAGCCTTATTGAGCGGCATTTCCGCGGGTGTGGAAATTATTTTTTCAACAACCTCGTCGACGTCCGTGAGCAGGATATTGAGCTTGTCCTGAGGCACGGCGACCTCGTAAGGGATATTCGGGAGCACAAGCCGCTGGGACGACATCGTGATATCGACGCGCTTGAGAGCGTCAATTATGATACCGTTCTCATCGACGAAAATCACGTTGCTGTGCTTGCCCATAATCTCCACAACGACCGTGAGCATAACCCTGTCGCCGAGCTCGTTTGTGCAGTCAAAGTCAAGACTGAGCACGCGGTCAAGCCCCGACTGGCGGATATCGGTCAGATGACCGCCGCCGAGACGCTTTCTGAGAAGCATACAAAGCATAGGCGGAGTTGCGGGGTTTTCGAGGTTGTATTCTGTAAAATGAACGCGCGGCGAATTTGCGCGCGTGGAAATTAAGAGCTTCTTGTTGCCTGACTTGGTACGGAGCAGAAAAACAAGCTCGTCGCGGTTGGGCTGATATATCTGATAAACACGAGAGCCGATTGCCTCGGTTTTGATTTCGTTTACGACATGACGAAGCATCATTCCGTCAAGTGACATTATCTCACCTTCTGTTACTTATGATATTTTCCGTTGGAGTTGATTTCAAACGCGCGGTAAATCTGCTCACAGAGCACGACGCGCGCCATCTGGTGCGGAAAGGTCATTTTGCTCATCGAGAGCTTGAGGTCGGATCTTGCCTTGACCTCGGGGCTGAGACCCCAGCTTCCGCCGATTATGAAGTCCACCGAGCTCTTGCCGCAGAGAGGGATATCGCCGAGCTTTGCGGCGAGCTCCTCGGAGCTCAGGCTCTTGCCCTCGATACACATCGGCACGACAAAGGAGCCCTTTGTGAGCGCCGAAAGAATTCGCTTGCCCTCGGCGTTGAGGATTGACTCAATCTGCGACGGGTTCGGATTCTGGTAAGTCTTTTCCTCGTCGAGCTCGATTATGCTGAACTTGCAGAACGCGCGGAGCCTTTTTGAGTACTCGGCGATTGCGTCTGTCCAGTATTTTTCCTTGATTTTTCCTATACAAATAATATTTACACTTAGCATAGCTACCTCAGAATACTACGACGGTGCCGTCGGTTTCGGTCGGAACGGCAGAGAGTGTATAGTCGAGCCCTTCCTTCATACCGACCTTTTCGAGCACGTCAAGTCCTGTGTTGACGGCAAGGGCGGGGATGTTGTTGTGCTCGGAGATGTGACCGAGCATAAGCCTGAACACGCCGCAGCGCACAAACTCGGCGAGCTCGGCGGCGCAGGCGTCGTTGCTGAGATGTCCCTTGTCGGACAGGATTCTGCGCTTTACGTCGGGCGGATAAAAGCCGCTTTTGAGCATATTTACGTCGTGGTTTGATTCTACGACGGCAAAGTCGCTGTAGCTGATGAGCTCTCTGACCTTGTCGGTCATAACGCCCATATCCGTGGCAATCGTCGCGCGTCTGCCGTCGGCGGTCACGACCTGATAACAGCAGCTCTCACGCGCGTCGTGAGGTGTGTCACAGCGGATTATCCGCATATTGCCGACAGCTATGTCGTTCTCGATAACGTCGCAGAGGTTCTTCGGCTCGATATAGCCCTTCTCCTCCATTGCGCTCAGTGTGCCTGCGCTTGCGTAGATTCTGAGACCGTGCTTCTTTGCGAACACGCGGACGCCCGAGCAGTGGTCGACGTGCTCGTGAGTTATGAAAACCGCGCCGATGCTCTCGGGGCGGATTCCGTTTTGCTCAAGCGCCGAATCAAGCTGCCTGCAGCTTCTGCCCGCGTCAATCAGCACGCCTTCGCCCGACGAGCCTATATAATAGCTGTTGCCCTTGCTCCCCGAAAAGAGCGGAACGACCTTAGCCATAGTATCTCTCCTTTACACATTCATTTCATTATATCATAGCTTTTAATAAAATGAAATACAAAAGCCCCAAAGTTCAGCGAACTTCGGGGCAATAATATTTATAGTATTAAGCTCTGAGGCTTCTGTCGCGGCTTTCCTCGTAGTAAACCTTCTTGATGTCCGCGCCGAGATTTGTGAGCTTTTCAACGATATCCTCGTAGCCTCTCTCGATATACTGGATTGAGCTTACCTCGGTTGTACCGTCAGCGCAGAGACCCGCGATAATCATAGCGGCGCCCGCGCGAAGGTCGGTAGCCTTGACGGGAGCGGCAGTAAGTCTTGAACCGCCTTCGATGATGGCAAGTCTGCCCTCAACAGAGATGTGAGCGTTCATCAAAGTGAGCTCTGAAACATACTGATAACGGTTGTCCCAAACGCTCTCGTTGATGATGCTTGTGCCGTCAACAGTCGCGAGAAGAACCGCGAACTGGGGCTGACAGTCTGTCGGGAAGCCCGGGTGAGGCATGGTCTTGATGTTGCAGCGATTCAGGGGACGCTTTGTCGCGTCAACGAGAACAGCCTCGTCAAATTCCTTAATCTCACAGCCGATTTCTCTGAGCTTAGCGGTGATGCTCTCGAGGTGCTTGGGAGTTACGTTCTTGACGAGAACTCTGCCTCTTGTAGCAGCCGCAGCGCACATATAAGTACCCGCCTCAATCTGGTCGGGGATAATCGAATAGTTAACGCCGTGGAGGAAGTCTACTCCGCGGATTTTGATTGTATCGGTACCGGCGCCGCGAATCTGAGCGCCCATAGAGTTGAGGAAGTTTGCGAGGTCAACGATGTGGGGTTCCTTAGCCGCGTTCTCGATAACAGTCTGACCCTCAGCCTTTACAGCCGCGAGCATAATGTTGATTGTAGCTCCGACGGAAGCAAAATCAAGATAGATGTGAGCTCCGCGAAGCTTATAGGGAGACCTTACATCGATGATTGCGCCGTTAACGAGCTCGTGTCTTGCGCCCATAGCCGCAAAGCCCTTGAGGTGTAAATCGATAGGACGAGCGCCGAAGTTACAGCCGCCCGGGAGGCAGACTCTGGCTTCGTGGCAACGACCGAGAAGCGCTCCTAAAAGATAATAGGAAGCACGCATACCTCTTACGAGGTCGGAAGTCGCGCTTGCTGTATCGATACCCTTGGGGTCGATGTATAATGTGCTCTTGTTTACTCTTTTAACCTCAGCGCCCATTTCCTGAAGGATTCTGCCGATAAGGGCAACGTCGCTGATGTTAGGTATATTTTCAATTCGGCAGGGCTCATCGCAGAGGATAACCGCGGGGATGATAGCCACAGCCGCGTTCTTGGCGCCGCTGATAACCACTTCACCGTCAAGCGCCTTGCCGCCGTTAATTACAAATTTTTCCAACGTACACACTCCAAAACAGTATATGCTTAGTTTTTCATTTACCTTCGTGATTATGTTTTCTTAAATCTTCCTTGATAACAGCTTTCTTGCGAAAAGGTTACGAAAATGTAAGAAAAACACAATCTGTAGTGGTCTGACAACCACTAAACCACAATTTCAACCGATAAAATAATACTCCATTACGGGCTCAAAGTCAATAGATTTTCGGAAACTGTAACCTATATTTGGTAATCTTGTATACCTTTTGTCAGCTGGCTGTAATTTTTATTCCGATTATGACCAAAGCGGTTAAAAAGGTGTCATATTTCTATAAATAAATTAAATTATTTTTAAAACTTTTTGTGCAAAAGTTCAGCCGTTACCCTGACGGATAACGGCTTGAAGAGTTACTTTTTGAGCTTGCAGAGCTTTTCGCTGAAGCGTGAAATCGCCCTGAACGGGTATGTGAACACGGGAAGCGCGAGTATTATCGTCAGAGCGGCGCCCGCGAACACCGCGACGGCAAATTCAGGATTACTGTTTATCTCGGTATGGACGAGCTTGGAATCAAAAAGGATTATCACAAGAGCCATATGCAGAATGAAGATTTGCAGCGAATTTTTACCGACGAACGAGAAGATTGTCTTTTTCGACGGCATAACCAGCAGCAGCGCCGCTATCATAATTGCCGCGATAAGGTAGGTCTGGAGCCTCAGACCTGCTCCTTCAAGCAAACCGAGGTGAATTTTGTGATAGGTTAACTTGCCGAAGAATATCTCACGAGAGAACGTGTTGCGCTGAACAATCCAGATTGCGGAGGATAGCACCACGAGCGCCGCTCCGAGCGGATACCTGAGTCTGCCTTTCAGCGAGCGGAGCTTGTTTACCGTATCGGTGCTGAGGTAGTAGCCCATAAAGAAATAGGGCGCGAAGTTGAAAATCCTGAGCAGAGCAAGATAATTTGACGGCGACCTGTCCTTTCCGATGAGCACACCGAGAGTTATCAGCGCAGGAAGAACTATATACGACGGGAGCCTTTCAGCCAGGGGCACCAACAGGTAGAAGAAAATCATCGCCAGAAGGTACCAGAGACCTCTTGCGGGCGAGAAGAACGAGATACTCGACGTTTTGATGTTGAAAATCAGCTTGAGCACCGAGAACAGAATCTGAAACGCCGTGTAATAGCAAATCAGCGTCGCGAGCTTTTCAGCCCGAACTCTGCCGTTTTTGCAGTAGCTCTTAGCCCAGAAGCCCGAAACAAAGATAAACGCGGGCATATGGAAGGAATAAATCCAGTAATTGACGGCTCTCGTGAGCGAATGGTGAACCGCGCTGACCTCGATACAATGTCCCGTAACGACGAGGCAAATCAGCAGCGCCTTGATATTGTCCCACAAATAATCTCTTTCTTTAATCATAGCCACCTACCGTAATAATGCAGGCTGCCGTGTCAGACGGCAGCCCGTGATTTTTACCATTTGTAAAGCTTATTTCCCCTAATTTCGGTTTTGGTACAGCCGCTCACGCTGAGTGCAGCGCCCGCACCGTTCTTTGCGTAAAGATTGTTTTTGAGCACGCTGGTGGGACCGAACTTGTTGCCCTTATAGGTCGCGATATACAGTCCGCTTCGTCCGCCCTTGATTGTGTTATTTTCAAACACATTCTTATACTTCGAGGTGCTATTGTTGTATCCGAGGCTTGCGAGATAACAGCCGATGTTATAGTTATAATCGCTGCCTGTTGAGAACGCCTTACAATTCTTGACTGTCACGCCGACAGCGTTATGAAGGCAAAGAGCCTCGGTTCTTGTGCCTGTTACCGTACAGCCGATGATA
The DNA here is from genome assembly GCA_900315785.1 of uncultured Eubacteriales bacterium. GTDB lineage: Bacteria > Bacillota > Clostridia > Oscillospirales > Acutalibacteraceae > Ruminococcoides. Next base: position 7,896 of record ONAL01000010.1, on the reverse strand, counting down.
GTAATCTTGATGTGGTGTCTTGAGAGCCACTTTCCGTTTTCGGTGTCGGTTTTGTTTGTGGAAATTCCGCGTGAGCCCTTGATTGTGCATTTCTTGACGGTGATGTTCTTGCACACCTGACCGTTTACATATTTGCTTCCGTAGCTCGCAACGGTCGGAGCCGTAGCCTTTGTCGCGATATCAATCTGCAGAGGCTCCGCGTAAATATCGTTCTTCTGCTTGCCCTTTGCAAGAAGCTTGCAGTTGTAAATTCTGACGTTCTTGCAGGCGACAAGCTCGATAGCGTGGCTGACATAGTTTGTGTCAACGCTCGCGTTCTTGATGGTGATGTTTCCTGCGTGGTTGAAGCGGAAGGTCGAGGTCGGCTTGGTAGCCTTTTCGTTGTTCTTGCTCTTCCAGATACCGCCGTTTATGGTAACATTCTCAAGAGATTTGTAGTCGGTCTTTTTGCAGGCGTGGATGATAATCGGGGATTCGGGAACGGTCTGGTAAATTGTCGCGCCCTTCGCCTTGACTGTCTTGTTGCTTCCTATCCAGATTGCGCGGTCAATCTTAAATGTCCTTGCGGGGATAACGATTGAGCGCTTTTTGTTGTCGCCCAGAGCGGCGTTGATAACTCTGCCGTTAGCGGCGGCGTCCTTGCTTACGTTGAGAAGAACGCTTCCGTCCTTCTGCTTAACGCCGATTTCGATTCCGTTCACGACAACAACATCGCCTTCCTTGGCAGATACGCTAATCGGAGCGGCGGTTACAACCGTAAGAATTGTTAGCAGGCATAACGCGATACTCATAACACGTTTAATACTTTTCATATAAATCCTCCTCTTTAATGAATAATATTCACGCAAACTATTATACCACACAATATACAAAAATCAAGCCGTGATTCAGTAATTATTGACAGTTTTTCTCATATTTCACAGTAGTTTCCGAGGAAGGAAAAGTTCGGGAGTTCCTCGGACATTGCACAGAGCAGTCTTGTCGCTTCGGCTGTGCGCGCGTTACCCGAAAAGTCGAGATAAAACAGGTATTCAAAGCCTCTGCCCGAAATCGGTCGGCTCTCAATCTTGGTGAGGTTGAAGCCCAGCGAATTGAATCTGCAGAGCACGCTGTAGAGCGAGCCCGAAACGTGCGGCAGACTGAAGCAAAGACTGATTTTGTCCGCGTCGGAGGAGATAAAGAGCTTCTTCGAAATCACGATAAAGCGCGTGGTGTTGCTGTCGATATCCTGAATGTGATTGTCGAGGATTTTGAGCCCGTATTCCTCACAAGCCTTGTAGGAACAGATTGCGGCGACGTTGAGGCGCTTTTCACGCGAAACGTCACGGGCGGCTACCGCCGTGTTGGCACAGGGCGTCGGCTCAAAATTGTGCGCCGCGATGTAGTTTTCGCACTGGGAAATCGACTGCGGATGTGTCCAGACCTTCTCAATATCGGAAATCTCGGACTGTCTGAGACCGCAGAGACAGTAATCAATCGGCATATCGAGCGCGCCGACGATGTAAAATCTGTGCTTCAATATCAAATCATAAACAGCCGAAACAGAGCCAGACGTGGAGTTCTCCACAGGGAGCACTCCGAATTCGGCTTTACCGCTGTCGACCGCGTCGAACACGTCGGAGAAGGTCTTGAGCCCGAAGCAGTCGCCGTTCGGAAAAAGCCTTAGCGCCGCTTCGTGACCGTTCGCGCCCTTTATTCCCTGATAGGCGACCTTGACGCCCGACTCGGGATAATCGCTCTCGGCGGTCTCGATAAGGCTTCGAAGAGCCTTTCCGCTGCCGATGATGTTGTGCTGCAAGGCGCGCGAAAGCTCCATAATATCCGAGTACAGAAGCCGTGTGTAGGAGCCGTACTCGCCGCCCTTTACAGCGACCTTATCGAGGATTTCGCCCTCTCTTTTCTCGTTGAAAACAGGGATATTGTTCTCTTTTTTGTACTCGCCGACTTCCTTGGCACAGTCCATACGCGCCTTGAAAAGCCTAACGAGCTGTTCGTCTATGTCGTTAATATCCTTACGGATTTCAGTTAAATCTCTCATACTTCACCTAACATCATATCATATACCGCAATCGCCGCGACAGCTTCGATAACGCTGACCGCGCGCGCAACTATGCACGGGTCGTGTCTGCCCTTGACGACAAGCTCGTCGTTCTCGCCTGTGCTGAGGTTTACGGTTTTTTGAGGTACGGAAATCGAGGGCGTCGGCTTGAATGCCGCTCGGAAAATCACGGGCATTCCGTTAGTTATGCCGCCCAGAATTCCGCCGCAGTTGTTCGTTTCAGTGACAACCGATGTTCCGCTATAGCGGAAGCTGTCGTTGTTCTCACTGCCGCGAAGTTTTGCACAGTCAAAGCCAATGCCGAATTCCACGCCCTTGACGGCGGGAACGCCGAACACAGCCTTGGCGATTGCACCCTCAAGACCGTCAAAGAGGGGTCCGCCGATTCCCGCGGGCAAGCCCTTGACGACACACTCGACAACTCCGCCGACGCTGTCGAGCTCAGCCTTTGCGGCTTCCACCTCAGTGCGCATAGCTTCTTCAACCGTTCTGTCGATAAGCGCAAAGCTCTCGCTGTTGAGACGCTCTATGAGCTCGTCGGGGATATTTACGAGGTCGAATTTCTCGTCGCTGACGCTGCCGATAGACTGAATATGCGCGGCAATTCTGACGCCCTTTTCCTCAAGTATCTGACGGATAACCGCGCCCGCAAAAACGAGCGGCGCAGTGAGCCTTCCGCTGAAATGACCGCCGCCGCGGATATCGTTGTTGCCGTCGTACTTCACATACGCGGTGTAATCGCTGTGACCCGGTCGGGGCAAATCGAGCAGATTTCCGTAGTCGCCGCTGCGCGTGTTGGTGTTCTCGATAACACAGGCAATCGGCGCGCCCGTGGTGACGGAGTTAAGAAAACCCGACTTCACGGACGGAAAATCCTTTTCAAGTCTCGGAGTCGCGGTTTTGTCCTTGCCGGGAGCTCTGCGAGCCATCTGCACGAGGACCTTGTCCATATCTATTTTGTGACCTGCGGGGATTCCCGCCAAGGTCATTCCTATCGCTTCGCCGTGGCTTTCGCCAAAGACGGTAAGCTTTAAATTATCGCCGTAAAAGGACATCAGCCTCTGCCTCCTAACCTGAAATATTCTTCGAAATAATCGGGATAGCTCTTGTTTATGCTCTCCCTGTCGGTGATTGTAACTTTGCTTTCACAGCCGAGCGCCGCCACGGACGCGGACATCACGATTCGGTGGTCGTTGGCTCCGTCGACTTCGCCGCCTCGAAGCTTTCCTGTGCCCTCGATGATGAGCTCGTCGCGCTTTTCGGTGACCTTGCCGCCCAAAGCGTTGAGCATATCGGCTGTAGTTCTGAGCCTGTCGCTCTCCTTGATACGCAGACGCTCTGCGTTATATATACGGGTTTTGCCCTCGGCGAAGCTTGCAACAACCGCCAGAATAGGCACGAGGTCGGGGATATCGCCCGCGTTGATTTCGGTTGCGGTGAGCTTTGAGCGCCTTACGCGGACGCTGTTCTCGGAAAGCTCGATATCGGCTCCGAAGCGCCTCAGGATTTCGGCGACTTCCTTATCGCCCTGGGTTGAGTTGAGCCGCAACCCCTCGACAGTCACGTCGCCCGAAACTGCTCCCGCCGCCATAAAGAACGCCGCCTGAGACCAGTCGCCGTCCGTGCGGTAATCCGTGGAAACATAGCGCTGATTGCCCTTTATAAACCAGCCTTTGGCGGTTCGCACGGCAACCACGCCGAAGCGTCTCATACAGTCAAGCGTCATATCGATATAGCCGACTGAGCTGAGCGGTGTCGTGAGGACGATTTCGCTGTCGCCGTCAAGGAGCGGAAGAGCGAGCAGAAGTCCCGTAATAAACTGGGAGCTGATGTCGCCGGGCAGCGAGAAGGTTCCGCTTCTGAGCTGTCCCGAAATCTCAAGCGGCAAGCCCTTGTCGCTTTTGCAGCTCACGCCCGCTTGGGGCAGAATATCAAGATAAATTCCAATCGGACGCTCGGGGAGCCTTCCGCTGCCGATAAAGGTCGCGTCCGCTCCGCCCGCCGCGGCGATTGGAATGAAAAATCTGAGTGTGGAGCCGCTCTCGCTGCAGTCGAGAACGGCGGTTTTGCTGTTGAAAAGGTTTGTGCCGTCAACCGTCACTGTGTCGCCCGAGACAGAAACCTCGGCTCCGAGAGCCCGTATGCACGAAATCGTCGCCTTGATGTCGTTTGAGAGCGAAACAGGCGCAACTCGGCACACGCCGCCCGAGAGCGCGGCGCAGATAATGGCGCGGTGAACGTCGCTTTTTGAGGGCGGCGCCGCTACCTTGCCGTTAAGCTGTGAGGGTGAAAGAGTGATTGTTGACATAGCTACCTCTTGATTATCTGATAAAAGCTTCAAGCTCCGAAAGGGGAGTTTTTCTGATGAAGCTTGAGCCGATTTTGTCGAGCAGAACAAGATTTACGCTGCCTCCGCCCGCCTTTTTGTCGCTCTGACAGAGCTCGGCGAGAGTTGCCGCGGACGCTTCGTCCGAGGTCGGGAGCATATTCTTTTTGCAAAGGCGCTCAATCCTGTCGGCTGTGCCTGCTTCTGTAAGTCCTGCGTTTTCGCCTGACGCGGCGATTTTTACCATTCCGATTGCTACTGCCTCGCCGTGGCTGAGTCCCTCAAAGTTGTAGAGCTTCTCGAGACTGTGACCGAGGGTGTGACCGAAGTTCAGGAGCATTCGCTCGCCGCTTTCCTTTTCGTCACGGTTCACGACGTCGCGCTTTATGCTCACGCAGATTTCTATGATATCCTCGATGATGTCGAGGGCGTTTTCGTTTTCGAGAGTTTCAAAGAGCCTTTCGTCCTTGATACAGCCGTACTTGATGACCTCCGCCATTCCGTCGTGAACAAACCTTTCGGGCAGAGTTGAGAGCGTGTCGGGGTCGATGATTACGAGACAGGGCTGATGGAACGCGCCGACGAGGTTCTTGCCCTGAGGGATATCCACGGCGGTCTTGCCGCCGACCGAGGAATCGACCTGAGCGAGCAGCGAGGTGGGAATCTGAACAAACTTGATTCCGCGCATATATGTAGCCGCCGCAAAGCCCGCCATATCGCCCGTTACACCGCCGCCGAGCGCGACGACGATATCTCCGCGCGACATATGAAAGTCAGCCATATACGAGAGCATAGCCGCTACGGTGTCGAGGCGCTTGCTGCTTTCGCCCGCAGGGAACGTGAAAAGCTCGGTCTCGAAATCCGCTTCTTTAAGCGAAGTCAGAACTCTCTCTGCATAAATCGCTCCGACGTTTGAGTCGGTGATAACGCAAGCCTTTTTTGCCGCGCTGACCGAGCGAACGAGCTCGCCCGAGCGGTCGAGCAGTCCGCGTTCTATAAGAATATCGTAGGGGGTGTTTGTATCTACTCTGACAGTTTTCATTCGCCGAGCATCTCCTTGGTCTTGTGAGCCTTTTCAAGAAGCTCCTCTATTTTTTCTTTATCGTTAGCCTTTACGGCGTCCGTTATCGCGTGGATATTGTCAATCAGCGTGTCGAGCTCCGCGATAAGCGGGTCGCGGTTTTCCAGAAAAAGCTCGCTCCAGAGCCGCGCGTTGATGTTCGCGACACGGCTGACGTCCTTATACGAGCCAGCCGAGAAGCCCTTGTGATTGATACACTGAGGGCTGAGCACATATGCGCAGGCGAGAACGTGAGGAAGCTGAGAGGTGAAGGCAATCATCCTGTCGTGCTCCTCGGGGTCGGTGATTTTGATTCCGCCGAACTTCATCTCGAGAGCAAGCTCGCACAGAGTTCTGACCGCGTCGTCCGACGCTCCGCACGGCGTTACAATATAGCTTGCGCCGACATAGAGGTCTGCGTCAGCGCTGATATAGCCGTTCGTCTCCTTGCCCGCCATCGGATGGCTGCCGACAAACTCAAAGCCGAACTGCTCGGACAGCGCCTTGAGCTGAGGGCAGATTTCGCGCTTGATACCCGACGAGTCGGTGACAATCGCGCCCTTTTTGATGTAGCCGCCGTTCTTTCTGACAAAGTCAACCGCCGCCTTTGGGTAAAGACCGAGGATAATAATATCCGCGTCGCCGAGGCTTTCGACCGTGCCGATTTCGTCAATCGCGTTGTCCGCGAGCGCGTTTTCAAGCACGGACTGAGTGCGGTTCAGACCGATTACATAATGCTTTGTGTATTTTTTGAGAGCTTTCGCGAAGCTGCCGCCGATTATACCCAAACCGACTACCGCTATTTTCATAAGATCACCATTTTTTGAATAATACCAGTATATTTTAGCACTTTAAAGCGTTAACGTCAAGCCCGTTATAATATTCCGAGAATATTCTCCGCTACTCTTGTGCTCGAAAAGTTGCCGTTGATAAACACGCTCGCGGCATTTTTGTAGAGAGGAAGCCGTTTTTCGAGCAGCTCCTTAATCTTTTCGTTGCGGTTCTCGACCTGCAAAAGCGGACGGCGCGTATCGCGCGCGAGCCTTTCACAGAGGGTTTCGTAGCTCACGTCGAGAAAGACAATGCGGCCGCCTTTTCTGAGAATCTCCACGTTCTCCTGAATCGTGAGCGTTCCGCCGCCCGCGGCGATAATCAGGTTCTCTCTGTCGGTGAGCTCCCTGCACGCCTCGGTCTCAATCTCGCGGAAACCGCTCTCGCCCTTTTCGGCAAAGATTTCGGCAACCGTCATTCCTGTTTTTTCTTCTATATACCTGTCCATATCGACAAACTCGCGTCCCGATTTCTTCGAGAGCTTCCTGCCGACGGAGGATTTGCCGCAGCCCATAAAACCGCAGAGTATGATATTGTTCATCGTTTCATCAGCTCCTCTGCCGCGTCAGCGCACAGCTTTTCGATATCCTTTACGTCGTAGTCCGAGCCGTCCCAATGACGATGCGAAACTACCGCCTGCCACACGAGCATCGACATACCGCCCTCGGCGTTTATGCCAAGCGACTTTGCCTTTCTGATAAGCTTTGTTTCGAGGGGGTTATAAATCGCGTCAAAGACGTTTTCGCACCCCGAGAGCTGAGAATCCGTAACAGGCTGAAAGTCGGATTTGGGAGACATACCGACGGGCGTTGCGTTGATAAGCGTTTTTACCTCGCCCGAAAAAGCGCTTATATCTGTGATTGAGATTTTGGGAGCGCTGAGCTTTTCGTTAATCTCCAAAACAAGCGCTTCCGCCTTTGACCTTGAGCTTTCCCTCACGGCGAGCTCGACCTCCGCGCCTTTTTTAATCGCCTCAAAGGCCATTGTTCTGGCGACGCCGCCGCAGCCGAGGATAACCACGCGGCCGCTCAGCGGAATGGACGCGTATTCGAGCGCCTTCAAGAAACCGTCGGGGTCGGTCGTGAAGCCCTTTGAAACGCCGTCGCGGTTGCGGACAGTGTTCACACTGCCGTACATTTCGGCTTTGCCGTCAATTTCATCAAGCAGAGGAATAACTCGGGTTTTGTGCGGAATAGTAATGTTGTAGCCGTCGAGAGGCTTTAGGATTTCGATGTAATCGCGCTCAAAATCGGACGGAGAAATATCAAGCACTCCGTACTCGGCGTCAACGCCCGAAAGCTCAAAGAGCCTTTGATGAATAAAGGGCGACATTGTGTGCCCGATGGGGTGTCCGATTACCGCGAACTTCTTTTTGTTCATTAAATACGCCTCCGACAAAAATTTTTCCGTAAAATTGTAAAATTTTTGAAATAAATATTGACAAACTACAAATTAACTAATAATATAATTTAGTAACAACATAGGTTGTTAACCCAAACCATTGTAGCAAAAAAAGGCGGGTTTGTCCACACAAAGCCGTCCCTGAAGCAAAATTTTTACAGGAGGACAATCCTCAAAAAGCGCTATACGATAATTTCTAAGACCCGATTCGATTTCTTT
>ONAL01000003.1 GCA_900315785.1 uncultured Eubacteriales bacterium | reverse complement strand
TGAAACCCGCATAAACACTGGGTTTTTTCTGCCTCAGTTTCAAAAAAATAACTGATGCACTGCATCAGTTTGACGCGGCAAAGCAAAGGAGCCGCCGCATAAAATCGACAGCTCCTTTTGTTTGCGAGTTTATTCGTTATAGAAAGCGTGGAACGCTCTGTAGGATTCGTAGATGTCAATCTTTGAGATAATCTCGAACGGCGCGTGCATAGAGAGCACGGGAACGCCGAGGTCGATAACGTCTACGTTCATATTAGCGACGTACTTTGCGATTGTACCGCCGCCGCCGATGTCAACCTTGCCGAGCTCGCCAATCTGCCACATAATGCCGTTTTTCTCAAGCATTGTGCGAACCTCTCCCATAAACTCAGCCGAAGCGTCGGAGGTGTCGTACTTTCCGCCGTGACCTGTGTACTTTGTGATGATAACGCCCTGATTGATGAAGCTTGCGTTCTTTGCCTCGTACGCGCTCGCGTAAATCGGGTCAAACGCCGCGTTAACGTCAGCCGACAGACATTTACTCTTTGAGAGAACTCTGTAGCCCTCCTGACCCTCAGCCTTAGCGAGGTCATAGACAAAGTATCTGAGGAAGTCGCTCTGCATACCTGTGTTTCCGTCGGAGCCTGTCTCTTCCTTGTCTGTGAGGTAGGTGATACAGGTTTTCTCGGGAACCTCGGTGTTGATAGCCGCCATTACAGCGGGATAAGCGCAGACCTTGTCGTCGTGACCGTAGCCGCCGATTAAGGAGCGGTCAAAGCCTACGTCGCGTGTTTTCTGAGCAGGTGTGAAGCACAGCTCCGCGGAGAGGAAATCGCTCTCTGTGATTCCGTACTTCTCGTTAAGAATCTGCATAACGTTGAGCTTTACAAGCTCGCCTTCCTCGTCGTCGGTCTCGATGGGACGTGAGCCGACGAGCACGTTGAGGTTCTCTGCCTCGATAGCCTCGCTGAGCTTCTTGCCCGCCTGTTCTCTCGCAAGATGGGGGAGAAGGTCGGTAATGCAGAAGCAGGGCTCGCTTTCGTCAACGCCGTACTTGATGTTGACCTTTGTGCCGTCGAGCTTGACGACCGTACCTCTGAGCGCCAGCGGAAGCACCGTCCACTGGTACTTTTTGAGACCGCCGTAATAGTGCGTTTTGAAGAACGCGAGCGAGTTATCCTCATAAAGCGGATTGGGCTTGAGGTCAACTCTGGGCGAGTCGATGTGAGCGATAGCCATAAGCACGCCGTCCTTGGTGCCGTTCTTTCCGATAACGGCGAGAGCCACAGCCTTGTCGCGGTTGACATAATAGATTCTGTCGCCGGGCTTGTAGAGCTTGTCCTGCTCGAATTTTACAAATCCGTTTTCTTCGGCGAGCTTCACCGAATACGCGACGGCCTCGCGCTCAACAGGCGAGTTGTCGAGGAACTCCTTGTATCCCTCGCAGAACTCGTCGGCTTTTCTGATTTCGTCGGCAGACAATGTCGACGGACCCTTTTTTGCAGGCATAAAAAGCTTCTGCTTGAGCTCTTTTGTCTTGTTAGTATCAGACATTTTTATTACCTCCGTTTTTACTATTTCAACTGAAATACAGTTTTTTATACATCTTTTTTGCTTTTTCGACCTTTTCGACGTAGTGCTTCGTTTCCTCGTAGGGAATGTTCTTGAGCGTCTTGCCGTCGGGGCTTATGCTCGGGTCTTTGAGCCATTCTCCGACCTTTGTTATTCCCGCGTTGTATGCGGCTACGACGGCGGTTTCGTCGCCGTATGTATCGAACAGATAGCGGATAAGATAGCACCCGTAGTCGATGTTGATTTTGGGCTTTTTGAGCCCGTTTTCAACTGTTTCCTCGCCTCTGAGCCCTGCGAGCCAGTCGTAGGTTTCGGGCGTGACCTGCATAAGTCCTACCGCTCCCGCGGAGCTCTCCGCCTTTTCGTTGAAGTGCGATTCCGTGTGAATCACAGCGTAAATCAGCGGTTTTTCAAGGTCGTATTCTTCAGCCGCCTTATCCACATACTCCGAGTATTTGACCGGATAGAGCGCGTTTTCTATCAGGTTTTGCGCCTTGCCGAAATATGAGACGGCAAAGTACACCGCGGCGCCTGACGCGGCAATAATCAAGAGCGCAATCACAAGCTTTTTGAACGGGCTTGTTCTTTTTCTCGCGTATCTTCTTCTGCTCTGAGCCAAATCGGCACCTCAAATCCTGTTAAAAATAGTCTCCGTTTTTTTGAAAAGGGAGTTTTTGTCGTCGTTGTTTTCGATAATAAAGTCGCAGTTTTCTCTGAAAAATCCGTCCGTAAGCTGAGCGCCTATCCTCAGTCGGGCGGCTTCTTCGTCTATGCCGTCGCGCGCGGTAATGCGATTTATACGCGTTTTCTCATCGGCGGTCACGGCGATTGTCACATCGCAGAGCACGTCAAGACCGCTTTCGAAAAGCTGCGACGCGTCAAACACAATCCTCTCGGCGCCGTTTTTTGAAAGCCTTCCGAGCTCCTGCGTGAAAAGCTCCGATATGTACGGGTGCGTGAGCCTGTTCAGAAGAAGCGTTTTCTCGTGTGAGGCAAACGCTCGTTCAGCCAGAAGCGCGCGGTTGAGAGCGCCGTCGGGCGCGATATCCGAGCCGAAATGCAGTCTGAGGCTGTCGAGCACAAGGCGGTCCTTCATAATCTCTCTTGCCAGAAAGTCCGCGGAGATAATCTCACAGCCGAGCTCTCTCAGGATTTCGGCGGTTTCGCCCTTGCCCGCGCCTGTTGTGCCTGTCAGCCCTATCAGCTTATAGCTTTTCAAGGTCAATCACCTCAAAACCCGCGGCGCGTATCAGCCTGTTGTAAACCGCCAGCCCAACGCCCTCGGGCTTGGGACAGCGCGCGTATACAAGGCGTATGCCGCCGCTTTCGTCAATTTCTCTCAGCGAATTGAACAGCTCGTGCGCCTGTGTTTCGCTCTCGCCGTTTTTGCCGAGGGTAAAGGTCTTTACTCTGAGCCTTTCCTTGTCCTCGTCATAGCATAGCGCGGCGGTTTCTTCGTCGGCTCTGCCGTTTACAAATTCACAGAAATCCTCGCCCTTGACGAGAATAACCCTCGCCTTCGGCGCGTAGTGCTTGTATTTCATACCGGGAGAAGCGGCTTTTTCGCCGTCCTTCAGCCTGTGGAGCACAGCGTCGTCGATGTCAATTTCTCCGATAACGCTCTCGAGCTGCGCGACGGTAATTCCGCCCGGACGCAGCAGTCTGGGCTTTTCCGCGGCAAGCGTGATAACCGTGCTCTCGAGACCCACGCGACACTCTCCGCCGTCAACCACAGCTTCAATTCTGCCGTTCAAATCGTTCATAACGTGAGCCGCGGTCGTCGGACTCGGCGAGCCCGAAAGGTTAGCCGACGGCGCCGCGAGCGGAGTTTTTGCCGCTCTGATAATCGCCTGGGCGACCTTGTGCTCGGGAAAACGGATTGCGACCGTGTCGAGCCCCGCGCTCACCTCGTCGGGGATAGCCTTGCCCTTGGGCATAATCATTGTCAGCGGACCGCTCCAGAATTTTTCCGCGAGCGCCCTTGCCTTTTCGGGGAACTCGGACACAAGCGAAAACCTCTCGATGTCGCCGATGTCGGCGATGTGAACAATCAGCGGATTGTCCATCGGGCGACCCTTCGCTTCAAAAATCGCAGCCACCGCGCTCGGGTTGAGCGCGTCCGCGGCGAGCCCGTAAACGGTCTCGGTCGGGATTCCGACAAGTCCGCCGTTTCTGAGGATTTCGCCCGCCTTTTTTATATCGGCTTCGTTATCCTTTAGTAAAAGTGTATGCATTAATTTTCCATACTTTCCTTTAATTTTTCGGCTCTGTCAGCCGCGGTCAGCGAATCGATTACCTCGTCGAGGTCGCCGTTGAGGATATCCTCAAGCTTGTAGAGCGTGAGCCCTATGCGGTGGTCGGTCAACCTGCCCTGAGGGTAGTTGTAGGTGCGGATTCGCTCGCTGCGGTCGCCTGTGCCCACCTGACTTTTGCGCTCCGCGGAAATCGCGCTCTGCTGAGCCTCCTGCTTTTGCCTTAAAAGCCTTGATTTGAGCACCTTCATAGCCATATCCTTGTTCTTGTACTGACTGCGCTCGTTCTGACATTCAACAACCGTTCCCGTGGGAAGGTGAGTGATTCGGATTGCGGACGAGGTCTTGTTGATGTGCTGACCGCCCGCGCCCGAGCTTCGGAAGGTGTCTATCTTCAAATCCTTGGGATTAATCTCCATTTCGACCTCGTCGGATTCGGGCAGAACCGCGACGGTCGTGGTCGAGGTGTGTATGCGTCCCTGACTTTCGGTCTCGGGAACGCGCTGAACGCGGTGAACGCCGCTCTCGTACTTGAATCGGCTGTACGCGCCCTCGCCGTTAATCATAAATGAAATTTCCTTGAAGCCGCCGAGCTCCGTCTCGTTGACGTTGACGACCTCTGTTTTGAAGCCCTTTCTCTCGGCGTACATCGTGTACATTCTGTACAGCACGGCTGAGAACAGCGCGCTTTCCTCGCCGCCCGCGCCGCCTCGGATTTCCACAATTACGTTGCGGCTGTCGTTGGGGTCCTTTGGGAGCAGGAGAATTTTGAGCTCGTCGGAAAGGCTCTCGAGGTCCTTCTTTGCCTCGTCAAGCTCCGTCTGAGCAAGCTCTCTGAGCTCCTCGTCGGTCGAATTGTCCGACAGAAGCCCCAGCGACTCTTCTATTGTGTTCTGACAAGCCTTGTACTCGCGGTACTTGAGCACTACGGGCTCAAGCTCGTGGATTTCCTTCATAATTTTCTGGTATTCGTCCACGTTCGCCGCGATATCGGGCTCGTAAATCTTCTTGTTCAGCTCGTTGTATCGCTTGTCAAAAATCTCTATCTTTTCAAACATATCAAAGCACTTTCTTTATATTTTTCTCTACCTTTTTGCGCGGAACCATAACCTCGCGTCCGCAGCCCTCGCACTTGATTTTGAAGTCCATTCCGACTCTCAGAAGCTCAAAGGTCTTGCAGCCGCAGGGGTGCTGCTTTTTCATTTCGATTCTGTCGCCTGCTTTTAAATCCATAGTTTTTCTCCGATAACTCTATCCTATTATTATAGCCTATATTTCACAAAATATCAAGGCGCGTTATTCCTGCACAAATTCCTCGAGCCGCCTGTACATATCCGCGTCGATAATCGCCTCGATTTCGATTCCGTCGGCGGTGTAGTTCTCGCTCAGAAGCGTGGCTTTTTCACGGATTTTGTTAGCCTCTCCGCCCATATTGAACGGCAGAAGCAGCTTGACGCGCTTGATTTTGACGGGAAGATTTCGGTCGATTTCGTCGAGAAGTCTGTCCACGCCTTCGCCGCTCTTCGCGCTGATGTGAACCCGTCTTTCGCTGTCGGGAGCAATTTCGAGCGGCGAGAGCCTGTCGCACTTGTTGAACACGGTGATAATCGGCGTGTCGCTGCAGCCGAGCTCGGTCAACAAATCGACCGTGACCTGCATATGCGTGTCGGCTTCGGGCGACGACGCGTCGCAGACGTTGAGGATAATGTCCGACATTGCGGCTTCCTCGAGAGTGGACTTGAACGCTTCGACAAGTCCGTGCGGAAGCCTTCTGACAAGTCCTACCGTGTCAATCAGCATAACCGTAACTCCGCTCGGGAGCTTGAGCGCCCTCGAGGTCGGGTCGAGCGTCGCAAAGAGCTTGTCCTGCGCCAGCACTCCCGCGTCGGTCAGATAGTTCATAAGCGTGCTTTTGCCCGCGTTCGTGTAGCCGACAATCGCGACGGTGATAACGCCGTCCTTCTCGCGGCGCTGTCTGAGCCTTGTGCGGTGATTCTCGACCTCTTTGAGCTGTTCCTTGAGCGTTTCCATACGTCGGTAGATGTGACGGCGGTCTGTCTCGAGCTTTGTTTCGCCCGGACCTCTTGTGCCGATACCGCCGCCGAGACGCGACAGCTCAACGCCCTTGCCCGTAAGTCTCGGCAAAAGGTGCTTGAGCTGGGCGAGCTCAACCTGGAGCTTGCCTTCCTTTGAACGAGCTCTGAGCGCGAAGATATCGAGAATAAGCGTCGTGCGGTCAATTACACGCGTGTCGCATTCTCTTTCAAGGGTTCTGAGCTGAGTCGGGCTCAGCTCGCTGTCGCATACAATCAAATCAATTTCTCTGCTCTCGCAGATTTCTTTTATTTCAAGCAGCTTTCCCGAGCCGACAAAGCTCGCGGTCTCGGGTCTGTCGAGCTTCTGGATAACCGTGAGCTCGGGCTCTGCGCCCGCGCTTTTTACGAGCTCCCACAGCTCGTCCATGCTCGATTCAGCGTCAAATCTGCCTGTATCGACCGATACAAGCAGCGCGCGCGTGACTTTTTCCTGCGTTTCTACCATAAGTATCACCTCAGTTGTTAAAACTGTTGAATTATCTCTATTTTAGTAGTATAATATACTTTAGTTATTTTGTAAACTTAAAGAGGTCGTTATGAAGAATAAATATGACATTGTCATTATCGGCTCGGGAGTCGCGGGACTTTATGCCGCGCTCAACCTTGACGAGGACATCAGCGCGCTTGTACTGAGCAAGCGTGAGCTTACGCTTTCAAACTCGTCGCTGGCTCAGGGCGGAGTTGCCGCCGTGCTCGATAAGAACCACGACAATTACAAGCTGCATATCGCCGACACTCTGATTGCGGGAAAGTTCAAGAACAACCTTTCCGCGGTCGAGAAGCTAGTCACAGAGGGTCCGTCCGACGTTATGCGCCTCAAGGAAATCGGAGTTGAGTTTGACACCGAGACCTCGGGCGAGCTGTCAAAGACGCTCGAAGCGGGTCACTCGCGCAACCGAATTGTTCACCACAAGGACAGCACAGGCAAGGCGATTGTCGATACCTTGATTGAGGCGGTGAGGAAGAAGCCGAACATAGAAATTGTCGAAAACGCGCTTGTCTACGCGATTGACAAGGTCGAGGGCGGTTTCTATCTCGATATCCTTCTGGACGGCGAGAACGTCCAGGTCGGAGCGTGCTACACGCTGATTGCCACAGGCGGTATCGGTCGAATCTACAAATACACCACCAACTCCGCAATCGCGACGGGCGACGGCATAGCGCTCGCGCATATGCTCGGCGCGAAAATCAGCCATCTGTCGCGTATTCAGTTCCACCCCACGGCATTTGCCGCGGCTAAGAATCGGGAGAGATTTCTCATTTCCGAAGCCGTCAGGGGAGAGGGCGCCGTTTATCTCAACTGCAACGGCGAGCGTTTTGCCTTTGACTACGACCCCAGAGGCGAGCTCGCGCCGCGTGACGTTGTTTCGAACGCGGTTATCAGAGAATCAATCAAGACAGGCAGCGAGGACTTTTTCCTCGATATCACCCACAAGGACGCGGAGTTTATCAAGAGCCGCTTCCCGATGATTTACGCAAGATGTCTCGAAGAGGGCGTCGATATGACGGTGGACAAAATCCCTGTTTTTCCGTGCCAGCACTACCTTATGGGCGGCATAAGCGTCGGACTGAATGCCCAGACAACCGTCGAGGGACTTTACGCCGCGGGCGAATGTACCCACACGGGAGTTCACGGCGCAAACCGTCTTGCGAGCAATTCGCTTCTCGAAGCGCTTGTGTATTCGCGCACAGCCGCCGAGAATATGAGCGGGAAAATCCGCAAATTCGGCAGAGCAGAGCTTTCCGCCGCTCCGAAGCTGAGAAACCCCGAGGGCAAGCCCCTGCACGCGGGAATCCGCACGGAAATCCGTGAGATTATGCAGGACACCTACTTTGTTTTGCCCAAGCCCGAAAAATACCGCGAAAGCTTTGCGCGCGTTGACGCGATTGTCAACGACCTCGTCACAGGCAACTACGAGCTCACGCCCGACTATGTCGAGGCGCGCTCCACGGCGATTTGCGCGGGAATTATACTTGACGAACTGAGAGAGGGAATCAACCTATGATGCTGAACAAATTTTACATCGACCGTCTTATCGAGAACGCTTTGCTCGAGGACATTAACTATATCGACGTTGCGACCGACTACCTCATTCCCGAGGAGCAGGAGGGCAAGGCGCAGTTTATCGCCAAGGCTGACGGCGTGCTCTGCGGACTGGACGTTGCGCTCAGAGTATTTGAGCTTTTACAGCCCGATTTCAAGGCTGAGGTGTTCAAGCGCGACGGCGACGAGCTCAAGAGCGGCGACGTTATCGCCGTAGTGAGCGGCAAGACGAGAAATATCCTCAAGGGAGAGCGAACCGCTCTCAACCTTATCCAGCATATGAGCGGCGTCGCGACCGCTACCAATAAAGCGGTAAAGCTTGTCGAGGGCACTAACGCCTCAATCGCCGACACGCGAAAAACTCTGCCCGGTCTGCGACCAATTGAGAAATACGCCGTAACCGTCGGCGGCGGCAGAAACCACCGCTACAACCTTTCCGACTGCGCTATGCTCAAGGACAACCACGTTGACGCGGGCGGCGGAATCACAAACGCCGTCAGAACGCTCAAGGAAAAGCTCGGTCACACCGTCAAGGTTGAGCTCGAGGTCAGAACACTCGACGAGCTCAGAGAAGCCCTCGCGACCGAGGCTGATATCATTATGCTCGACAATATGTCCTGCGAGGAGATGAAGCAGGCGGTTGAAATCACCGCGGGCAAGGCAAAGCTCGAGGCTTCGGGCAACATCACCGACGAAACAATCAGAGCCGTAGCCGAGACAGGCGTGGACATCATCTCGATGGGAGCGCTCACTCACTCGGTCAAGGCGTTCGATATTTCGCTGAAAATCATAAAGTAGTTGACAAATCTCCCAAACGGAGATATAATCATAACATACACGGGGGTGCCGTAACGGCTGAGATTATACCCTAAACCTGATTCGGATAATGCCGACGTAGGGAGCTGTAAACATAGGTTTATCAATGCCGTACGTTAGCGCGTACGGCTTTATTTTTTATTTAAGGAGTAATGGAAATGAAATCTAATTCATCAACAAACGTAAAAAGGCTCGTAGTAACGGCTATGCTTATTGCCCTTGCTACAGCGCTGAGCTTTCTCAGAATCTGGACAATGCCGCTCGGCGGTTCGGTAACTCTGCTTTCAATGCTTCCGATTGCGCTCATTTCGATTGAATACGGCGTAGGCTGGGGTATGTGCGGAGCCTTTGTTTATTCCCTCGTTCATATGGGACTTGACCTCGGCAAGGTTCTCTCCTGGGGACTTTCACCGCTTGCGGTTGTGGGCTGTATTGTCTTTGACTACGTCCTTGCTTATTCCTCAA
The DNA here is from genome assembly GCA_900315785.1 of uncultured Eubacteriales bacterium. GTDB lineage: Bacteria > Bacillota > Clostridia > Oscillospirales > Acutalibacteraceae > Ruminococcoides. The sequence goes on along the minus strand of ONAL01000003.1, from coordinate 65,448 downwards.
TCGGTCTTTCGGGTCTTTTCAGAAAGAAAGGCGCTACGGGTATCTGCGTGGGCGTCGGTATTGCTCTCTTTATGAGATTTGTGTTCCACGTAATTTCGGGCGTAGTAATCTTCGGTATCTGGATGCCCGAGGGTTGGGGAAGTCCCTTTATCTACTCGATTTGCTACAACGGCGCGTATATGCTCCCCGAGCTCATCATCACAATGGCAGGCTCGCTTCTCCTCTTTAAGACTCCAAGCTTCAGCAAGCTTATATCAAGCAACCTTCAGAAATAATCATAAGGCAAAAAATATGACCGACTCGCGTTTGAGTCGGTCAATTTTTATGTCATTTTATTTGAGCAGAGCTTCAAGCTCTTTTCTGGAAAGTCCGCTGTTACGGGAGATTTCGTCGTTAGGAATAACTCTGAGAACCTTTCCGTTGTAGCGAGATACCATTACGCTCGACTTCTTGCCGTTGATTTCGACAAATTCCTCGGTGTATTCCTCGTTAAGGGGAACCTGCTTCTCAAGATTGAACTTCTCTGTGAGCGAGCCTGTGGGACAGAGCTGAACGCAGAGACCGCAGTTGTTACACTTTGTCTGGTCAAGCGGAAGCGAGAACGCGGGGGAGACGTCGGTCTTGAAGCCTCGACCCATAAGTCCGATTGCGTGGATATCCATAACCTCACGGCAGCTTCTTACGCAGAGACCGCAGAGAATACACTTCGATGTGTTGCGCTCGATGAACGCGTTCTCGTCGTGAGTGTACTTCTGGGGCATTTCGCCCTTGAAGCGCTCGGGGTTGATGTCATAGCGCTGAGCTACCTTGAGGAGCTTACACTTGTAATACTCGCGGCAGCCGCACTCGAGACAGCGGTTAGCCTCAGCCTTAGCCTCTTCCTCGGTGAATCCGAGGCTTACCTCGTCGAAGTTCCTGTTGCGAACGTCAGCGGGAAGAACCTTGGGGTTAATTCTGCTCTGCTTCTCTCTGTCTGAGTAGTCGATTGTGCTCTCGTCGCGCTTGCTGATGTAGGGAACTCTTGTGTCGAGCTCCTGACCGTTCAAGTAAGCGTCGACAGCCTTGGCGCAGCGGTCAGCCTCGCCGATAGCCTCGATAGCGATTGAAGCGCCGCGGTTTGTAGCGTCACCGATAGCGAATACGCCGTCAATGCTTGTTGTGAAGAAGTCCGCGTCAGCGATGATGTTGCCTCTCTCGTTGAGCTCGAGCTCCTTAACGTCGTCTGTTACAAGCTTCTGACCGATAGCAAGGATAACGCTGTCAACAGCGATTTCCTCAGTCTTGCCCTCAATCGGAACAGGTCTGCGTCTGCCCGAAGCGTCGGGCTCGCCGAGCTCCATAAGCTGGAGCGTCATAGACTTAACCTTGCCGTCCTCGCCGTTGAATGAAAGCGGATTTGTGAGGAACTTGTAGATTACGCCCTCTTCCTCAGCCTCGTTGATTTCGAGCTCGTCAGCGGGCATCTCGTTACGGGTTCTTCTGTAAACTACGTAAACTTCCTTAGCGCCGAGACGGACTGCTGTACGGCAGGCGTCCATAGCCGTGTTACCGCCGCCGCAGATTGCGACCTTCTCGCCGATTTCGGGAGCGTTGCCCTTGATAACGCCTCTGAGGAAGTCGATACCGCCGTAAACGCCGTCGAGCTCCTCACCCGGAGTACGCATTGAGCTTGATTTCCAAGCGCCGACAGCAACGATAACAGCGTCGTTCTCTTTCTTGAGAGACTCGATTGTATAGTCAACTCCGAGCTTGGAGTTGTTTACGAACTTAACGCCTGTTTTCTCGATGATGGCGATTTCCTTGTCGAGAACTTCCTTGGGAAGTCTGTACTGGGGAATACCGTAGCGGAGCATACCGCCCATTTTCTCCATCATATCGTAAACAGTTACGCTGTGACCCATAATTGTCAGGTAGTAAGCCGCTGTGAGACCTGCGGGACCGCCGCCGATGACAGCAACCTTCTTGCCTGTGGGCTCCTGAACCTCGGGAACATAGCTGTCGGATTTCAAATCCATATCAGCGGCAAAAGCCTTGAGCTGAGCTATGTTGATGGGTTCCTCTACGTTCTGACGTCTGCACGCCTTCTCACAGGGGTGAGGACAAACTCGACCGATGGAAGCGGGCAGAGAGATTTTGTTTTTGATAAGCTTTAAAGCCGCGTCGTACTCGCCGTTAGCGATAAGTCCGACGTAACCCTGACAGTCTGTTCTCGCGGGACAGTTGAGCTGACAGGGAGCGACACAGTCGCCGTCGTGAGCCGACATAAGCAGCTCCATAGCGATTTTTCTGGAACGGACAACACGCTCGCTCTCGGTGTTGACTACCATACCCTCGCTGACCTTGGCGGAGCAGGAACGGAGAAGCTTCGGAATGCCCTCAGCCTCGACAACGCACAGTCCGCACGCGCCGTAAATCTCAACTGCCTTGTCATAGCACAGTGTGGGGATATCGATACCAGCAGAACGGGCGGCCTCGAGGATAGTCGAGCCCTCGGGAGCCTGAACCTTTTGTCCGTTAATTGTTAAATTAATCATACTTTCCCCTCCTTATTCTTTAACTACGGCGCCGAAACGGCATACAGTGTAGCACTTGCCGCACTTGATACACTTGTCGGTGTCGATAGTATGGGGATTCTTGACAGTTCCCGAAATTGCGCCGACAGGACAGTTTCTCGCGCAGAGAGTACAGCCCTTACACTTGTCGGCAATGATTTTGTATTCGATGAGGTCGGAGCACTCGCCCGCGGGACACTTCTTGTCCTTGATGTGAGCCTCGTACTCGTCGCGGAAATACTTGATTGTGGTGAGAACGGGGTTGGGAGCCGTCTGACCGAGACCGCAGAGCGCGCCGTCCTTGATGGAGTAGCACAGCTCCTCGAGAAGCTCGATGTCGCCTTCCTTGCCCTCGCCCTTTGTGATGCGGTCGAGCATTTCGAGCATACGCTTTGTGCCGATACGGCAGTGGATACACTTGCCGCAGCTTTCCTTGGCGGTGAAGTCGAGGAAGAACTTAGCCATACCTACCATACAGGTGCTTTCGTCCATAACAACCATACCGCCCGAGCCCATAATCGCGCCCGTAGCTCCGAGAGCCTTGTAGTCGATAACTGTGTCGATAAGCTCTGCGGGGATACATCCGCCCGAAGGACCGCCCATCTGAACAGCCTTGAAGGGCTTGTCGGTCTTCATACCGCCGCCGATATCGAAGATAACGTCCTTGAGAGTCTTACCCATCGGGATTTCAACAAGACCCGAACGCTTAACCTTACCTGTTACGGCAAATACCTTTGTGCCCTTGGAGCCCTCGGTACCCATAGCCGCGAACGCCTCGCCGCCGTTGTTGATAATCCACGCGACGTTAGCGAAGGTCTCGACGTTGTTGATGTTTGAAGGCTTTCTCCAGAAGCCCGACTGTGCGGGGAACGGAGGCTTGAGCCTGGGCATACCTCTGTGACCCTCGAGGCTTTCGATAAGCGCGGTTTCCTCGCCGCATACGAACGCGCCCGCGCCCGCCTTAATCATAAAGTCACAGGAGAAGTCGGAGCCGAAGATGTTCTCTCCGATAATGCCCTTTTCCTTAGCCTGAGCGATAGCGTTCTTGAGACGCTTGATAGCGAGAGGATACTCGGCTCTGACGTATACTACAGCGTGCTTTGCGCCGATAGCGTACGCGCCGATGAGCATACCCTCAATGAGGTTGTGGGGGTCTGACTCGATAACCGCTCTGTCCATAAACGCGCCGGGGTCGCCCTCGTCCGCGTTACAGATGAGGTATTTTTCCTCGCCTGCGCTCTGTCTTGCGGCGTTCCACTTGAACCATGTCGGGAAGCCCGCGCCGCCTCGGCCTGCAAGACCCGAGGTCTTGATGATGTCGATTACTTCCTCTGCGGAAAGCTCGGTGAGAACCTTCTTGAGGGCTGTGTAGCCGCCCGCCTCTGTGTACGCGTCAATCTGCTCGGGATTGATAACGCCGCAGTTTCTCAGCGCGATTCTTGTCTGCTTTGATAAAAACTCGCTGTCCTCGTCGGAAACGATGAGGTTTTCAACGTACTTTTCGTCGCCTGTTTCTATGTAAGAGGCAATGCTCTCGGCGTCGTTCTCGCTGACCTTTACAAGTCTTGTGAGCTTGTTTTCGTCGTCGTAAATATCGACGATAGGCTCGAGATAGCACATACCGATACAACCTGTGATTGAGATTTCCTCAGCGTTGATGCTTGTGTTAAGCAGAGCCTTTCTAACCTTTTCGGCGCCCGCGGCGATACCGCAGGAACCCTGTCCGATAACTATTCTCACTGCGCTGCCTCCCTTAATTCCTTAAGAATTTTCTTGGTTTTATCAGGAGTAAGGCTGCCGTAAGTGTCCTCGTTAATCATCATAACGGGAGAGAGGGAGCAGCAACCCAGACAAGCTACGCATTTGAGCGAGAAGAGTCCGTCCTCTGTGGTCTGACCGTCCTCGATACCAAGCTCATCCTTAATTGTCTGCAAAATCAGCTCCGAAGAATTAACGTGGCAGGCGGTACCCTGACAAAGCATAATAAGATACTTGCCTACAGGCTCGAATCTGAACTGAGTGTAGAATGTGCCTACGCCCATAATCTCAGAGGTAGCGATGCCTGTTTTCTCCGAAATCAGCTCGATAGCTTCCTTCGGAAGATAGCCGTAAATGTCCTGTGTGTTCTGTAAAATGGTAATGAGACTTCCCTTAACCGACGCGTATTCCTCTAAAACGCCGTCAAGCAGGGACAAGTCAACTTTTCTGTTCTCCATTTACTAACCCCCGATAAATATATTTTTATAGATTAATACTATCGCCTTGTATTATACTATATTTATTGAGTGATTGCAAGTTTAACAATGTAGAATTTTACTATCGCAGATAAAAACAAAATGGTAAAAAAGCCGAGGTTTGCCAAAGCCAAACGGGAGAAACAGGGCGTTTTTTATCTTAGGAATTAAAAATCAAAAAAGTCAAATATGAATATCCGAAAACAAAATCCTGCATTTTAAAAAACAAAAGCAGGCTTACTCAGCCTGCTTTCGGTCTATTAAACTTAGCTTTTCAGCGCGTGAAAGGCGCTTGATATGGTATTCTCTGCTCATCGCTTCCTGCTTTGTCTCAAAGCTTTCATAGTAAAGCAGCTCTACGGGCAGGCGCGTGCGCGTGTACTTTGAGCCTGTTCCGTCGTTGTGCGATTTGAGCCGCTTGTCAAGGTCGTTAGTCCAGCCGCAGTAGAGCGAGCCGTCGGCGCACCTGAGAATATATGTGTAGTTTCCCTTGTCCATTTGTTATGTGTTGAGCTCCTTTGTCTCAAATGCCTTTTCGCTGACCTCGACGCTGTCGGAACGGATGAATTCCTCAAGGCTGTCACAGCCCGCAAATACCCACGAATAGACTTTTTTGAGACCCTTTCCGCACACAACTTTTCTTAGGCTTTTGCAATCCTTGAACGCGAACGGCGGGAGCGTAACGAGCTTGTCGGGAAGCGTGATTTCCTCAATTCCCGAGCGTACAAAGGTATAGCCCCACAGACATTCGAGCTCTGACGGAAGCTCTATATGCCGCAGATTTTCACAGCCGTCAAAGATAAACTCGCCCATATTTGTGACTGTGTCGGGAATCCTGACCGACGTAATCTCCTTGTGACCGCTGAAAAGCTTGTCGCCGAGCACGGTGATAATGCCGCTTCCGTAGGTTTCGGGGATAACCACCTCAGCCTCGTCGCCTGTATAACCGGACACGCAGAACGTTCCGTCGCCCGCCGGTGAAAAAATAAAATCCTGCATAACTCTCTCCTGTGTTATTCCGCTCCGACGAGCGTTACCGTAATCGGATTCGCGCCGAGCGCGGGTATAACCTTCTCGGTCAAATCCTTCGTTCTGAGCTTTAACGAGCTCGTGTTCACGCAAGGATGACAGCCGAAGTATTCTTCCTTCAGCACGTCCTCGTCAATCACAAGCTGAACCCTTTTCTCTCTGTCGTTCATCAGTCCGAGCACCGAAACGCTGCCGGGGTAGAGGTCGAGGTATTCTGTCATAAATTCCTCACCCGCAAACGAAAGCCTGCTTATGCCCATCTGCTTTGAAAGCTCCTTTGTCTTGAAGGGCTTGTCTCCGGGCATAATCAGCAGATAAAAGCTCGTTTTCTGGCGGTTGCAGAGAAACAGGTTCTTGCAAATCTTCACGTCCAGTACAGCGTCAATTTTCTCGCACGCTTCCATAGTTGTCGCGGGCTCGTCGGGGTGGTCGGTTCTCTCATACTCAATCCCGAGCTCGTCCAGAAACCTGTATACGCGTATCTCTCTGTCCTGACGACCGCCGAGGTCACTCGGCGAACCTTTAAATAATTCCATACTATTCCCCGTTTCAGTTTTGATATGATAATAATATACCAGAAATTTTTAAAGATGTCTACAAAACAAAGTGTATCACATTTTCGCTTTGAAGTATTATAAAGTGTCAGATATCTATGGTAAAATTATCGTATATTTTTTTGGCGGGTGGATGAGGTTGCTAAGGGTTCATACAAAATTTCGGTCAAGGTTACTGCCAAGGGCAGCTCAAACTACCTCAGCGGCAGCAAAACCGTGACGGCTACCGTAAAGACGTGTGCATAGCTAAAACGTCATCATCGCTCCTCGGTAAAAACCGTCCGCCGGACGGTTTTTTTAAACCTCGGCTTCGGGTCCCTTCCGTACGCGTGCCAAAAGGAAAAGGCAGTCCGAATGGACTGCCTTCTTTCCTTTTGGCACGCCGGAAGGGACTCGAACCCCCGATCTCGCGGTTCGTAGCCGCGCACTCTATCCAGCTGAGCTACCGGCGCATAAGCTGGGCGATTTATCAACCGCCTAGATATAATAACACTTTCTTTCGAAAAATGCAAGCGTTTTTTTCATTATTATTGAAAAGAGGCGCAAAATCAGATTTCAACTATGCAATATTCGCACGCGTTTATTATCGTTGTTTCGCCGTGAATGGTGCGCTGCGGCACCGATGTTCCGTAGTTTCTGTGGATATGACCGTGCAGAAAAAGCTTCGGCTTATATTTTTCAAGCAGCTTTGTAAAGCACTCAAATCCACGGTGGGGGAGCGTATCAAAATCGTTTATGTGTCTTGCGGGAGCGTGAGTTACAAGGATATCAAAGCCCTTGCGCCTCGTAATCTTCGGCCAGAGCCTATGTATTCTGCGCTTCATCTGACGCTCCGAGTACATATACTTACCCTCTCGGTAGCGGTATGAGCCGCCGAGACCCAATATCCTCAGCCCGTTATAAACATAGAGCTTGTCGTCAATGCATATGCAGCCCTCGGGAGCCTTTTTGTGTCTCTCGTCGTGGTTGCCGTGAACATAGAGGAGAGGGCATCTTGCCATCGTTACAAGAAACTCAAGATAACCCTCTCTCAAATCTCCGCAAGCTATTATCAAATCAAACTCGTTGAGCTTTCCAGGCGAGTAATAGTCGTAGAAAAACTCTGACTCCACATCGGAAACAGCCAGTATCTTCATTCCTCCGCCTCCTCTGAGGCGTTATCCTGAGACTTTTCGATTCCCGCTGTGTCTACCGTAGCCTTGCCCATCGGGGTGAGCTCCTCGTAACGGGGGATTGTACCCTCGACGTTATCGACAAGGTAGTCCATACTGATAATCTGTTCAAGGTTGAGCGCCTTGACGTCCTCGCCGATAATTCTGCCGTCCTGAGTTGTGAACGGCGTGACAAACGGCGAGATGATATCGTGAATAATGCCTTCTTTCAGTAAATCTGCGAGCTTTCTGGTCGGGACGGGAAGCGAGTTTGAGTACTCGATATCAACAACGCCTGCCGACATTCCCCAGTAATAGTTGAGCGCCTTGCTGCTGTTCTTGTACTCTTCCTTTACTGTTCTGTCAAAAATCCTCTTAAGCAGCTCCTCGTAATAAACTCCCCATTTCCAGACGGGAATAGCGAGCATTTCGTTCTCGCCCTTATAAATATATGAAAGTCCGTAGTTGCTTCTTTTGTCTTTTCTGAAAGGCGCGGTGTCGTGAGAGCTGATGATGTGAACACCTCTCTCGTAGAGCGCCTGAGCAGCTTCGTGAGCGCCCTTTACGCCAGCCCATTCGAGCTGAACCTTGGCTCTGCGGTTTACCATCTGAGCGCCGAGCGCAAATGCGTTAATGCCCGCAATCTGACCGTAAATCGGATAGTCTCCGACATAGCCGAGCTTGCCCGTTTCGCTGAGCGAGCCCGCAATCGCTCCGAGGATAAACTTGACCTCGTACATACGCGTGTAATAGGAACGGATATAGCGGTGCGATTTGTTGAGCGAGCAGTTCATAATTACGACGTCAGGGTGCTCGACAGCGGCTCTCAGGCTCGCCTGAACAAGTCTCGGAGAGGTCGCGAAGATAACCTTGTTGCCGTTCTCAATCGCCTTTGCCATTACCTCGGACGGGTTGTCCATAGCGTTTGAGTAAGCCGAGGTCTCGATTTTTTCGCCGAAAACGTCGTTGATGTGAAGTCTGCCTTCCTCGTGCTCGTTCGTCCAGCCCGAGCGTTCGGGAGTTCCGTCGTACAGGAACGCTACCTTGAGCACCTGCTGCGGAATCGGAATCGCCAGAGGAAGTATCCAGGAGAACATCGACGGCTTCTTTTCCTCGGACGGGTCGGTCTTGATTTCGATGGGCTCCTCGTCGTCCTGGAGCTTGACTTCTTCCCACATACGGTTGAGGTTCTTTTTGATATCGGAGATATCCGTGTTCTTGAGCTCCTCGTATCCGTAAACCTTGATATATGTGAGCATAGCGTCGCCGACGGTGGAAGCCAGCTTCTCGCCGCCGTTCTGGTTGTATGCTTTTCTGAAATAGTAGTAGATTGCCGAGAACTCCTTCTGTTCGTCCTCGTCCCATTCCTCGTTCGGCTCCTTGCCGAGCGCCTTCTGCATTTCGGCAAAGCTGCCCTTCTTGGAGAATTCCAGGAAGTTGATACCGCTGACCTTGTTGAACGCCACGAACTCGTAGTATAGCTCCACGTCCTCGGCGTCGCTCTTCTCGGGCATAATACGGGTCACGTTGGCAGCGATTGTCAGTGCGTCAAAGTACTTGAGCACGCTGACGCGCTTGTTGCCTTCTTCAACGTAATAGCGGTTCATATATTCGTACACCTTAATGGGGTCTCTGATACCCTCGGTAAGGTGAGCTTCGCAAAGTCTCTTCCATTTGTCGGAGAATTCGGTGCCCTCTTCGAGCATAGGCATAAAGTTAGGCGCAAAGGCGTTTACTCTGCCTCTGGTTTTGGTGCCCACAATGAACTCGGCGGGAATCTGAACAAGTCCCAGCTCGATACCCATAGTGGATTTTTCCGAGGGTAAAAAGTCGTCAAGCACAGGCAGACAGGGGGACATGCCGTGCGCAACGCAGTGATGATATTCCTTCTGGGCAAGCTTCAGCGCTTCCTTGTAATAATCGTCAGCCATAGGGACTCTCCTTTCATTAATGCGGTAACTTTAGTATAACCTATTTGAGCGATTAAGTAAATACTTTTCGCATTTTTTGACGGCTTAGCCCTGCTTTGCACTTTGGTTAAAATGCATAAAAACGCGCCTGTATCTTTGTGAGGTTTTAAGGCGGATATTTTCAAAATAGCTATTGTGCAATTTTTACAAAAATGTTATACTTCTAGGGTAGATTGTCTGTATTTTTCCAAAAATGCAAAAATTCCTAAATGAAAGGGTTGTATAGTTTTGAAACAGTATAACGCAAAAAACATCTTAAATATCGCTCTCGCGGGTCACGCGGGCTGCGGTAAGACCTCTCTCGCGGAGTCTATGCTCTTCCTCGCAAAGGCGAGCGACCGTCTCGGCAGCGTAACCGACGGAAACACAGTTCTCGACTTTGACGCAGAGGAAATCAAGAGAGGCGTTTCGCTGAACACAGCCGTAGCCCCTATTGAGTGGAAGAACACAAAGATTAACTTAATCGACACCCCCGGTCTCTTTGACTTTGAGGGCGGCGTTGCCGAGGGTATGCGCGCTGCGGATACCGCTCTTATCGTTGTTTCGGGTAAGGACGGCGTAGGCGTAGGTACCGAAAAGGCTGTTAAGGCAGCTACAAAGCAGGGTATCGCGAAGGTATTCTTCGTAAACGGCGTTTGCGACGAGAACGCTCGTTTCTATCGTGTATTTGAGGATTTGAAGTCGACCTTCGGTCCTTCTGTATGCCCCGTAGTAGTTCCTTTTATCGAGAACGGCAAGGCTGAGGTTTATGTAAACCTCTTCGAATACAGAGCTTATAAATATGTTAAGGGAGTTGCCACTCCCACAGATATGCCCGACCTCGGCGACCGTCTTGAGGGTCTGAGAGAGGCTATCAAGGAAGCTGTCGCAGAGACAAGCGAAGAGCTTCTCGACAAGTTCCTCGAGGGCGAGGAATTCACACCTGAGGAAATCGTACTCGGCGTATCACAGGGCGTTAAGGACGGTTCAATCTGTCCCGTATTCTGCGGCGACGCTCACAACACCTTTGCTATCGATATGTTCCTCAACTCCCTCGTATGGCTTGCTCCCAAGTCCGACAGCCGTTCCGAGCTGGGTGTTGACCCCAACGGCGAGCCCGTAGAGATTTCCGTAAATATCGACGGCGCGGCAGCTGGTATCGTATTCAAGACAGTTTCCGACCCGTTCGTCGGCAAGCTTTCCTACATCAAGACTGTATCGGGTAAAATCGGCTCCGATGTTCCCGTTATCAATATGCGCACAGGCGAGCCCGTAAGAATCACAAAGGTTCTCACGGTTCGCGGCAAAAAGCAGGAGGACGCTCAGTTTATCGGCGCGGGCGATATCGGCGCGATTCCGAAGCTCAACGACGTTAAGACAGGCGACACTCTCTGCTCACCTCTCAGAAAGGTTACTCTCGACGGTATCAACTATCCCGTATCGTCCTACGCTATGGCTATCAAGCCCAAGACAAAGGGCGACGAGGACAAGGTAGCTCAGGCTGTCAAGAAGATTATCGAGGAAGACCCCTCCGTTAAGTACTTCCACAACCACGAGACTCACGAGATGATTATCTACGGTCTCGGCGAGCAGCACCTCGACGTAGTTGTTTCCAAGATTAAGTCAAAGTACAACGTAGACGCGGTTCTCAAGACACCGAAGGTTGCTTATCGTGAGACTATCAGAAAGTCCGTCAAGGTTCAGGGTCGTCACAAGAAGCAGTCGGGCGGTCACGGTCAGTTCGGCGACGTATGGATTGAGTTCTCACCCTGCGACAGCGATTCGCTCGAGTTCACCGAGAGCGTAGTCGGCGGCGCAGTTCCCAAGGGCTTCTTCCCCGCAGTTGAAAAGGGCCTCAGAGACGCTATCCTCAAGGGACCGCTCGCGGGTTATCCCGTAGTAGGTCTCAAGGCTAACCTCTACGACGGTTCCTATCACCCCGTAGACAGCTCCGAAATGGCGTTCAAGATGGCTGCGAACATCGCTTACAAGAACGGTATGCCTCAGGCTTCACCGACACTCCTTGAGCCTATCGGAAGCCTCAGAGCCACAGTTCCCGACGCTAACATGGGCGACGTAATGGGCGAGGTCAACAAGAGACGCGGACGCGTTATGGGTATGGACCCTGCCGAGGAAAAGGGTATGCAGGTTGTAGAGGCTGAGGTCCCCGTCGCTGAGATGGACGACTTCGCTACCTTCATCCGTCAGTGTACTCAGGGCAGAGGCAGCTACACATTTGAGTTTGTTCGTTACGAGGATTGTCCCGCAAACGTAGCTCAGAAGGTTATCGACGCGGCTGGCGTTGAAGAATAATACGAATTTGGTTTCGGGAGTCCGCTCGGGCTCCCGAATTGCTTATAAGGAGTTTTTATGAGAATATTCAAGCGGATTTTAAAGATTTTGCTGGCGGTAATTCTGGTTCTTGTTATCATCGTCGGCTCCTATGTTGCGTATGTATTTATCAGCTACAGCCGAATTGAGGACAACAAGGCTATCGAGGTGAAGGGCGACGCGAAAGCGAAAACCGCTCAGCTCGGCAAGACCTATACGGCGGTCACATACAACATCGGCTTCGGAGCGTATACGCCCGATTTCACGTTCTTTATGGACGGCGGAACCCAGTCTTGGGCTAACTCCGAGCAGAGCGTCAAGGACTGCACGAACGGCGTTGCTCGGACCGCGTTGAATGAGAAACCCGACCTTGTTTTCTATCAGGAAGTCGACACCGACTCCACCAGAAGCTACCACATTGACGAAGCCGAAATGCTCAGAAAGAGCTTCGGCGGCTACAACTCGGCGTTTGCTCAGAACTATCATTCCGCGTTTCTGATGTATCCGCTTTTACAGCCTCACGGAGCGTCGAACAGCGGTCTGCTCACGCTCTCCGATATGAAAATCAACTCGTCGCTCAGGCGCAGTCTGCCGATTGCCACAGATATTATGAAGATTGTCGACCTCGACCGCTGCTACAGCGTTTCCAGAATCGACACCGACAACGGCAAGGCGCTCGTCGTCTACAACGTCCACGCCTCGGCGTATATCAAGGACCCGAAGATTCTCGAGAACCAGTTCAAAATGCTGCTCGGAGATATGGCGGGCGAGTACAAGAAGGGCAACTATGTAATCTGCGGCGGCGACTTCAACCACGACTTCACGGGCGACTCGCGCAAGAAGCTCAATCCCGACAATAACGAGGAACACAGCTGGGCAAGTCCGTTCCCCGACGAAATGCTCCCCGACGGTATCAGCAAGGCTGTGGATTATTCCGACGGAAAGCTCACCCCGACAACGCGCAACTGCGACATTCCGTACTCGGAGAAGAGCTTCACGGTTATTCTCGACGGCTTCCTCACCTCGGATAACGTCAAGGTCAGCTACCTCAAAAACATTGACACGGGCTTCAGATACTCCGACCACAACCCTGTCGTTATGAAGTTTGAACTCGAGTAACCGACGACATCTTACACAAAAATCAGAACTCAATTTTGTGCAACATTTACCCCAAAAGCGGTTTGTTCTGCTAGTGACAAAGATTTTTAAATAAGTTATAATAATATTATTATTGGTCAAAAGACCGAAAGGAGTTTTACATATGGGATTAATTAAAGCCGGCTTAGGTGCTTTAGGCGGTACCTTAGCTGACCAGTGGAAAGAATTCTTCTACTGCGACAGTATCGACAAGAATACTCTCGTGGTAAAGGGTCAGAAGCGTATTTCGGGCAGAAGCTCGAACACACGCGGAAATGACAACATCATTTCGAACGGTTCCGTCATCGCGGTTGCAGACGGACAGTGTATGATTATTGTAGAGCAGGGCAAGATTGTTGAGGTCTGCGCCGAGCCCGGCGAGTTCACCTACGACACATCTACCGAGCCTTCTATCTTTGCGGGCAAGCTCGGCAACAGCATCAAGGAAACCTTCAAGACTATCGGTAAGCGTTTCACCTTCGGCGGAGACCCCGCAAAGGACCAGAGAGTTTACTACTTCAACACCAAGGAGCTCGTAGACAACAAGTTCGGTACTCAGAACCCGATTCTCTTCCGTGTTGTTGATAACAAAATCGGTCTCGACCTCGATGTTTCCGTTCGCTGCAGCGGTATCTATTCCTACAAAATCACAAACCCGCTTCTCTTCTACACCAACGTTTGCGGCAACGTAGAAGAGGATTACAAGAGAACAGAAATCGATATGCAGCTCAAGACAGAGTTTATCTCCGCTCTCCAGCCTGCGTTCGGCAGACTCTCCGACAAGGAGCTCCGCCCCAACCAGATTCCTTCTCACACCGACGTTCTTATCGACGCTATGAACGAGGCTCTCACAGCCAAGTGGTCTGAGCTCCGCGGTCTCAGCGTTGTTTCTATCGCGCTTAACCCGATCAACCTCCCCGAGGAAGATATGCAGATGATCAAGGAAGCTCAGAGAGCAGGTATGCTGCGTAATCCCGCAATGGCGGGCGGTACCCTCGTAGGCGCTCAGGCTGACGCAATGCGCAAGGCTGCCGAGAACCCGAACGGCGCTATGGGCGGCTTTGTAGGCATGGGTATGGCTATGAACCAGGGCGGCTTCAACGCTCAGGCACTCTACGGAATGGCGGCTGACCAGCAGGCTCAGCAGGCACAGCAGGCTCCTCAGCAGGCTCCCGCAAACGGTTGGAAGTGTCCTTCCTGCGGAGCAATGGCAGAGGGTAAGTTCTGCCCCGAATGCGGCGCAAAGAAGCCCGAGGAGAAGAAGGGCTGGACATGTAAGTGCGGAGCCGTAAACCTCGGCAAATTCTGTCAGGAATGCGGTGCCAAGAAGCCCGAAGGCGCGCCTCTCTACAAGTGCGACAAGTGCGGCTGGGAGCCCAAGGACCCCAAGAATCCGCCGAAGTTCTGCCCTGAGTGCGGCGACCCCTTCGACGACAACGATATAGTATAAGGTAAAAGCCTATGTCAGACATTTTAGAGTATAAATGCCCGTGTTGCGGCGGCGCGATTACGTTTGACGCCACCGCACAGAAAATGAAGTGTCCCTACTGTGACAGCGAGTTTGACCCTCAGGCGTTCATCAAGAAGGACGAGCGCCTCAAGGACGAGGCTCCCGATGAGTTCAACTGGGACAAAAACGCGGGTCAGGAGTGGGATGACGGCGAAACCGAGAATATGTCGGTATTCGTCTGCAAATCCTGCGGCGGCGAGATTGTCGGCGACCAGAACACAGCGGCTACCGAATGTCCCTACTGCGGAAACCCTGTTGTTTTCTCGGGCAGACTTTCGGGTATGCTCAAGCCCGACTACGTCATTCCCTTTGCGCACACCAAGGACAGCGCAAAGGCTACCCTCAAGAGCTATGTCAACTCCAAGAAGTTTGCTCCCAGCACCTTCAAGTCTGAGAACAAGCTCGAGGAAATCAAGGGTATCTATGTGCCCTTCTGGCTCTTTGACTCAACCTCCGACGCGGCGGTAAGCTTTGAGGCGACAACCGTCCGCACCTGGTCGGATTCCAAGTACAACTATACCGAAACCAGCTTTTTCGACGTTTTCCGTGAGGGTTCGATGAGCTTCGCAAACATTCCCGTCGACGGCTCGTCACAGATGCCCGACGACCTTATGGAGTCGATTGAGCCGTTCGATTTCGGAGGCGCTGTTGATTTCCAGACCGCTTATCTCGCGGGCTACCTCGCTGACAAGTACGACGTCGGCGTGGAGGAAAGCATTGAGCGCGCAAACAACAGGGTAAAGACCAGCTCCGAGGAAGTCCTCAGGGGTACAATCGATTATCCCTACCACAGCGTAATCACGCGCTCAAGCTCCGTTCAGATTTCAAACGGAAAGGCGAAGTACGCGCTTTATCCTGTCTGGATTCTCAGCACGAAGTATAAGGACCAGAACTACCTTTTCGCGATGAACGGTCAGACAGGTAAATTCGTGGGAAATGTTCCTCTCGACGGCAAAAAGGTCTTTGCTCTCGCGGCAGGACTGACCGTCGGACTCGGAATAATCGTCTACCTCATTATGTCCTTCTTGGGACTGCTTTAAGGGGGTGACGATGTGAAAAAGATTATTTCCTTATTATCTGTAATTCTCATCCTCGCAGCTATCGCGGTTCCCGCGGTTTCGGCTGACGACGGCTACATCAGTCATATCGTCGACGAAGCAGGCAAGCTTGATTCAAGCGATGCCGCCGAGCTCGAGAATACCTACGCGGGTATGTACGACGAATACGGCTTTGATGTTGTCGCAATGACAATCGACGGTCTCCCCGACGACAGAAGCCTTATGGAATATGCCGACGATTACTACGACTACAACGGCTACTCCGACGACGGATGTATCCTCGTTGTAAACGTACCTCTCCGCGATTGCTGGATTTCCACCAAGGGCTACGGTATCACGGCTCTCACCGATTACGGTATCGACTATATCGGCGACCAGCTCAAGCCCGACCTCAAGGACAACGATTACCACGCGGCGTTCAAGCGCTTCTATGAGCTTGTCGAGAAGTTCTACAAGGAAGCTAAGAACGGCAAGCCCTTTGACACAAACCACAAGGTTACCGATATGGGCACCGTGCTCAAGCGCGCAGGCGTTTCGCTCGCTATCGGACTGGTGATTGCTATTCTCGCGGTACTTGTGCTGTGGAGAAAGTACAAGCCCGTAATGCTCAAGGCTGAGGCTAACGACTACCTTGTTGAGGGAAGCCTTGTCCTCAGACAAAGCTACGACCACTTCCTGTACACCCACGTAGACAGGACAAGAAAAAGTGATGACGACAACGGCGGCGGAAGCTCGACGCATACATCGTCCTCGGGAAGCAGCCACGGCGGCGGAGGCTTCTCGTTCTGATACATTGAGGACAGAATATTTACAAAACACAGGGCGGATTTTTCCGCCCTGACTTTTCATAACGAGGTACAGAATGCCTATTCAGATTGTCAGAAACGATATAACAAAAATGGAGTGCGACGCTATTGTGAACGCCGCCAACCCGACCTTGCTCGGCGGCGGAGGCGTTGACGGAGCTATTCACAAGGCGGCGGGCAGCGGACTGCTCAGGGAATGCAGGACTCTCGGCGGCTGCAATACGGGCGAGGCGAAGATAACGGGAGCCTATAAGCTGCCGTGCAGGTATGTCATCCATACCGTCGGACCTATATGGAAGAACGGGTGTGACCGCGAGGAGGAGAAGCTCCGCTCCTGCTATCGCAATTCGCTGATTCTCGCCAAGGAGCACGACTGCGAAACAGTCGCGTTTCCGCTCATTTCCTCGGGAGTCTACGGCTATCCCAAGGAGGAGGCTCTCTATGTCGCCGTAAGCGAGATAAGCCGCTTTTTGCTCGAAAACGAAATGACGGTTTACATCGTGGTCTACGATAAATCCGCCTACCGAATCAGCAAGAAGCTGGTGCGCGATATCGCCGAGTATATCGACGAACACTACGTCGAAACTCATCAGATATTGAGAAGCGCGCAGTTCTTTAACCGTCCCGTGGAAAAATGCGCGAAGGGCAGTATGAGCGCTCCTATGGAGAGCGAGGCGAGCCTCAACGAGCTCGTCGGACAGGTTGACGAGAGCTTTACCCAGATGCTTCTGAGAAAGATTGACGAGAAGGGAATCACCGACGCCCAGTGCTACAAAAAGGCGAATGTTGACCGCAAGCTTTTCTCGAAAATCAGAAACAATATCAACTATAAGCCCCGCAAGGCTACCGCAATCGCTCTCGCGATATCCCTTGAGCTCGACCTTGCCGAAGCGTCCGACCTTCTTCAAAAGGCGGGCTACGCGCTGTCGCACAGCAGTAAATTCGATATCATCGTCGAGTATTTCATCTCGAAGCGAGAGTACGATATCTTCACAATAAACGAAGCGCTGTTTGAATTTGACCAGCCGCTTCTCGGATAAAATGTCGCTTTTAAGGCGACCAAAAAACACCTCCCGAGTAATATAATGTATTCAAGGTCAAGGACCGAACATTATTCTCAGGAGGTTTTTATTATGAAGAACAATATCACCGAATTAGTATTTATTCTCGACAGAAGCGGCTCGATGTCAGGACTCGAGGGCGACACAATCGGCGGATTCAACTCTCTGATTGAAAAGCAGCGCAGACAGGACGGCGAGTGCTATGTATCAACGGTGCTTTTCGACAACGTGAGTGAGGTTCTCCACGACCGCGTAAGACTCAGCGAAATCAGAAAGATGACCGAGGACGACTATACCGTCCGAGGCTGTACCGCGTTGATTGACGCAATCGGCTCCGCGATTCACCATATCGCTACTATCCATAAGTACGCGCGCAGGGAGGATGTGCCCGAGCACACAATGTTTGTTATTATGACCGACGGAATGGAGAACGCGAGCCGTAAGTACTCAAGCAGGGAAGTTAAGAGGATGATTGAAAAGGAGAAGAAAAAGTACGGCTGGGAATTCCTTTTTATCGGCGCGAATATTGACTCGGTCGAAACCGCCGGGCACTTCGGAATCGGCGCCGACCGTTCCGCAAACTACCACGCCGACGGTAAGGGCACCGCGGTTGTCTTTGAGGCGGTCGCTGATACGGTTTCGTGTATGAGAAAGAGCCGACCGATTACCGCCGACTGGAGCGGAAAAATCAACGAAGATTACAACAGCAGATAATTTTTTATATCAACTCCTTTCGCAAAGCGCGGATACCGACGACGGTATCCGCGCGTTTGTCTGTAAGGGAAAGCCTCACGATTTTATCATATTTTCGTCAGAGTAGTTTTATATATGAAACACGTGAGCCTGGTTCTGGTGCTGTTGATGCTTCTCGGCGTTTTTACGGCGGCTCCGATTATCACTCATGCCGCTGTCAGCGGAGACTACGAGTACAGCATAATGTACGGCAATACCATGGACGACACTTATGCTTACATCACCAAGTATAAGGGTTCAAGCTCGTATCCCGTAGTTCCCGATACTCTTGACGGCTTTACCGTCAAGAATATCAATATGTCCGCGTTTGAGAAGAACACCAAGATAAAAAGCGTTACTCTGCCCGACACACTAGTCTCAATCAGCAGTTACGCCTTCAGGAATTGCTCGAACCTTGCTTCAATTGAATTCCCCGAAAGTCTCAACAATATCGCGAACGACGCTTTCACGGGAACGCCGTGGCTCCAAAACCAGCCCGACGGAATGATATATATCCACAGCCTTGCGTATATGTACAAAGGAACATGTCCCTCAGAGTTTACAATCAAGGACGGAACCACGGTTATCAATCAGAACGCGTTCAGCAACAGCACAACGCTTGAAAAGATAAATATCCCCGAGAGCGTCAAAACCATCAGAGGTAGTTTTTCGGGCTGTACCGCATTGAAGGATGTAAAACTTCCAAGCGGGCTTACAACTCTCGGACTGTCAGCCTTTTCAGGTTGTACATCGCTTGAGAGTATAACCGTTCCCGAAAAAATCACATCGCTTTACAACGGCGTTTTCAAAGCATGTACCGCGCTTACGGATGTAAAGCTCCCGAGCAAACTCAAAATTGTCGGCGGCTACGCGTTCAGCGGTTGTTCCGCGCTGAAGAAAATCACACTTCCCGACGGACTGGAAGTTATTGAAGGCGCGGCATTTAAAGACTGCACCTCGCTTGATGATTTCAATATACCGTCAAGCGTGAACCGTATAGGTCAGGACGCTTTCCTGAACACAAAGTGGTATAACAGCCAGCCCGACGGAGTGCTCTATCTCGGCAAGTCTGCCTGCGCCTGTAAGGGTGACGCTCCGGCTTATGTGGAGATTAAGGACGGAACCGTTGAGCTTGTAAACAGCCTTTTCTATGGCTCCAAGACAATCGAAAAGGTCAAGCTCCCCGACAGCGTCAAAGTAATCAGAGGTTACGCGTTCAGAGAAAGCACAATACAGGAGATTAATTTGCCCAATGGGCTTGAAATAATCGAAGAAAGCGCGTTTTCAAAATCCGCTATCAAGTCAGTTTCAATTCCGGGCAGCGTAAAGACTGTCACAAGAGCCTTTGATGACTGCCAAAGTCTTGAAAGCGTTTTGCTTGGAGATGGAGTTGAAATAGTCAGCGCGTATGCGTTCAGTTCATGCGAAAAATTAGAGACACTGAATCTGCCTACAAGTCTCAGAAAAATCGAAAACTGGGGATTTCAGAAAACCGCGATTAAGGAGCTCGTTATTCCCGAGGGTGTCGAGACTCTCAATCAGGATTCGTTCTATAACTGCACTTCCATGACGTCGGCACGTATCGCTTCAACCGTCAAGAATATGAGCACGTCGGGAATAGGATTGTATACAACTTCCGCAATGGACGGATTTGTGATTTACGGATATGACGGAACTGCCGCACAGGCGTATGCCGAAAGTAAGAAAATCAGCTTCGTAAGTCTCGGTGAGCCTCCGACTCAGCCGACCGAGCCGAGCACGCAAGCTTCTTCAACCGAACCCAGTACACAAGCACCTTCAACCGAACCCAGTACACAAGCACCTTCAACCGAGCCGAGCACGCAAGCTTCTTCAACCGAACCCAGTACGCAAGCGCCTTCAACCGAGCCGAGCACGCAAGCGCCTTCGACCGAGCCGAGTACACAAGCGCCTTCGACCGAACCCAGCACACAAGCTCCTTCGACCGAGCCGAGTACACAAGCGCCTTCGACAGAGCCTGCCACTGAACCTACAGAGCCTTCAAAAACCGACATCAGCGGTTGGAATGTCATAGGCATCAAGAATCTGACCTACACGGGAAAGGTTCTCAAACAGAAAAACATACTTGTCGAAAAGGACAATGAGTTCGCGGATATCACTGTTAAGTACAAAAGCAATGTTTATGCAGGCACCGCGACCGTCATAATAACGGGTACAGGCAGCTACACAGGCACAATTACAAAAACCTTTAAGATTAACAAAGCGTCGAACCCGATGAAGGTCAGCGCTAAAAAGACGGTTAACGCCAAAGCCAAGAAAAAGACGACAATCAAAAAGGCTGTGGTTGTTTCAAAGGCTCAGGGAACTGTAACCTACAAGACCAACAACAAGAAGGTCACAGTAAAGAACGGAATAATGACAGTTGCAAAGGGCTTAAAGAAGGGCAAGACAGTTAAAGTAAAAGTTACAGTTACCGCTAAAGGCAACAAGAATTATAAAGTCCTAAAAAAGATCGTAACGATAAAAATCTTAGTAAAATAATTAAAACAAAATAATTGAATCAGACACAGCCTCTCACAAATGCGTGAGAGGCTGCAGTTGTTTGAACACATTTTCTGAAGTTCGGAAGAGTTGCCTGTGAGCACAATGTGGTGTAAATGTGGGAAAAATTACCATTTGTTCCCGAATTACTACCGCTTGTTCCAAAACGGTTGACTTGGTTTTATATCTATTGTATCGTCATAATATAACTGAATATACTAAACTTACCGTCTATGCAATCTTGCACTATCTTTATTTTTTCTTGCAAGACAGATAATTTAGAATCCTGAGTAGCTAAAATATGATTAACTTTTTCTTCGTTCAGTGTATTCAGGAACAAAAGCACTAATTAATTACAACGAACGTAATACTAAACTATCAGAGAAAACAATTAGCGCTGACGAAAAGAGAATAGAGAGAATAAATGATAGATTTGGTTGTTTTTATGTTGATGAGATTACAACAAAAATGGTGGATTTGTTTATTACAGATTAATGAGATAGTTAATAAAACATTTTAATTTTTTGAGATAAAAGGAACATTTATAAACTTTGTAAAAGTCGTAATTTTTATATTTTGGGCAAGTTTTGCCCTAAATTTGCCCTAAATCGTAGGGTTTGAAGGTTTTTAAGCCAAACAAAAAATGGCTTAAACATCACTGTTTAAGCCATTTTTGACTGGTTGCGGAGGAATACGCTCCATCTAATCAACGCGTTACGTTTCGCCTGTTAAATCGGTTCGCAGCTAAAAAGCGGGCTAAATCCAGTCCGCTAAAAACAGTCCGCAGGACTGTTTTTCGAGACGCGGACCTTCAAGTCCTTCCTCCTATCAATAAATAAAAATAGCAGATACCTTGAGGTATCTGCTATTCTTAACTGGTTGCGGAGGAAGGACTTGAACCAACGACCTTCGGGTTATGAGCCCGACGAGCTACCAACTGCTCCACTCCGCGATATCTGCTGTCATTCAGCTTATATATTATAGCCCGATTATGCGGTTTTGTCAAGTGTATTTTACGTATTTCTTTGACTAATTATAAAAAGCGCTAAAATAATTGATTTTTGCTTAGTGTTTATGCTATAATCAAAAGAGCGAAAATTTTTATCTAAAAGGTGATTTTATGTGTAAAAACTGTAAGGGAAAACCGTATTATATTACCACGGCTATCGCGTACACATCGCGTAAGCCTCACATCGGCAACAGCTACGAGATTGTTCTTACCGACGCCATTGCCCGTTACAAGCGTATGCAGGGTTATGACGTTTTATTCCAGACAGGCACCGACGAGCACGGTCAGAAGATTGAGACCTACGCTCAGGCAGAGGGCTGCACTCCCAAGGAATACGTCGATAAGGTCGCGGGCGAGATTAAGGACATCTGCGATGTTCTCAACACTTCCTACGACAAGTTTATCCGCACCACCGACCCCGACCACGAAAAGGTCGTTCAGAAGATTTTCAAGAAGCTCTATGAGCAGGACGATATTTACAAGGGCAGCTACGAGGGACTCTACTGCACACCGTGCGAGAGCTTCTGGACAGAGAGCCAGCTTGTAGACGGCAAGTGCCCCACCTGCGGCGGCGAGGTTAAGCCTATGAAGGAAGAGGCGTATTTCCTTCGTCTCTCCAAGTATCAGAAGCAGCTTGAGGAATTCATCGAGCAGAACCCCGACTTTATCTATCCCGAAAGCCGCAAGAAGGAAATGCTCAACAACTTCATCAAGCCCGGTCTCCAGGACCTCTGCGTTTCACGTACCAGCTTCAAGTGGGGTATCCCCGTAGATTTTGACCCCGACCACGTTGTTTATGTATGGATTGACGCTCTTTCAAACTATATCACGGGTCTCGGCTATGACCCCGACGGAAGCTCTGAAAAATACAAGAAATTCTGGCCTGCCGACGCTCACATCATCGGCAAGGATATCGTGCGTTTCCACACAATTTACTGGCCCATTATGCTTATGGCTCTCGGCGAGCCTCTGCCCAAGCAGGTTTACGGTCATCCGTGGCTGCTCTTCGGCGAGGACAAGATGAGCAAGAGCCGCGGTAACGTTATCTACGCGGACGCGCTTTCAAAGCTTATCGGCGTTGACGCTGTCCGTTATTATCTGCTTTCCGAAATGCCCTTCGCGAGCGACGGCTCCATAACCTATGACACGATTATTGAGCGCTTCAACTCCGACCTTGCGAACACTCTCGGAAATCTTGTTAACCGCACAATCGCGATGAACAAGAAGTACTTCGGCGGAGTTGTTCAGGAGCCTGTAGAGGCTGAGCCTGTTGACGACGAGCTCAAGGCTTTTGCGCTCGATACGGTCAAGAGGGTAGACGCTCAGATTGAGAAGTTCCACATCAGCGACGCGCTCGAGGAAGTTATCAACCTCGCGAAGCGCTGTAACAAATACATCGACGAGACCGCTCCCTGGGCGCTTGCCAAGGACGAGAGCAAGAAGGCAAGACTCGGCACAGTGCTCTACAATCTGCTTGAGGGTATCCGATTCGTGGCTGTGCTTATCGAGCCGTTTATGCCCGACACTCACAAGGCGATTCTCGCTCAGATTAACTGTGATGTTAAGGATTACGACAGCCTCTTTGATTTCGGCGGCTTAAAGGCGGGTACGGAGCTCTGCGACCCGACTCCGCTCTTTGTCCGTATCGACCCCGAGAAGCTCTATGCCGAGATTGACGCTATGCAGAAGGCTTCCGCCGACAAGTCAATCACCGAGATTGAGGCTGAGGCCACCGAGCCTATCGCTGAGGAAATCGGCATTGAGGATTTCGGAAAGTCCGATATCCGCGTCGGCGAGGTTCTCGCCTGCGAAAAGGTAAAGAAGAGCAAGAAGCTTCTGAAATTCACCGTTGCGGACGGCTTCGGCGAGAGAACAATCGTCAGCGGTATCGCAATGTATTACAAGCCCGAGGAGCTGGTCGGCAAGAAGGTTCTCTTTGTCGCGAACCTCAAGCCCGTTAAGCTCTGCGGAGTAGAGAGCTGCGGTATGATTCTTTCAGCCGAAAAGGGCGACAAGCTCACACTCATCACGGTTGACAACGCAATCGCGAACGGCAGCAAAATTGTATAAAAACTGTATTAAGATTGATTCAAGTGGCGGTTGGCGGAGGCTGACCGCCGTTTTGTTTTGAATTAAGAATTAGCGGTGTTGTCGGGAACGAAAGTAAGCGGGATATGAAACCCTTTGAGAGGAGAAGCTGCAAAAGTCTATGGAAAGAAAAATATTTGACGCGCACGCGCATTATGACGACGCCTGGTTCGACGAGGACAGAGACGAGCTTCTGAAAGCTCTGCCCGACGAGGGCGTTTGCGGCGTGGTGTGCAACGCGGTTGATTTGAAATCGGCAGAGGTTCTGAAGGGCTATTCGGAGAAGTATCCTTACATCTGGTTTACGGCAGGCTTTCACCCCGAAAACCTCGAGGATATGCCCGAGGATTACCTCGACGGAATAAAAGAGTATCTGAAGAACGAAAAATGCGTAGCTATAGGCGAAATCGGTCTCGATTATCACTGGGACATTCCGCGTGATTTGCAGAAAAGGGTGTTTGAGGAACAGCTGAGGCTCGCCGCAGAGCTCGACGTTCCCGTCGTAATTCACGACCGAGAGGCTCACGGCGACACAATGGAGCTTATCAGACGTTACCGCCCGAAGGGTCTTATGCACTGCTTCAGCGGAAGCGTTGAGCTTATGCGCGAGGTTATAAAGCTCGGAATGAGCATAAGTCTGGGCGGAGTTGTGACGTTCAAGAACGCGCGCCACAGCGTGGAATGTGCCGCAGAGGTACCGCTCGACAGGCTCCTGCTCGAGACAGACGCGCCGTATATGGCTCCCGTTCCGTTCAGAGGAAAGCGGAACGACAGCCGAAAGATTATTTATGCAGCGGAAAAAATTGCCGAAATCCGCGGTATGACCGCCGATGAAATTCTCTATATCACGGCGGATAACGCGAGACGGCTTTATAATATCAAGTAAGGAGGAAGTTGTGAAGAAAGTTATTTCACTCACAGTCGCGCTGGTTCTCTGCGCGCTCTGTCTGACATCGTGCTTTGACAAGGCTGAGGAAAAGAAGGAAAAGCCGACCGAAGCCACAACAGCAACCGAGGAAAAAAAGATTGACCGCTCGGGTACCAAGGTTTTGTTCAAGGACGATTACAAGAGCGAGAAAGTTACCGCGACCTTGGTTGTCGGTTCGACAGGCGACAACGAGCCCGCGTCAATCGAAAAGCTCAGCGAGGATGACGACGCTGTGCTCTACGCTTGCTACGGCGACGCCGACAGCTTCAACAAGATTTACTTTACCTGTGACGGCGACGACACAATAGAGCTTGCGTTCAACAACTGTGTCAGCGGCTGGCACCGCAAGGTCAACGGAATTGTGCCCTTTACCGACGGCAAGGAAGAGGCGGACGTTATCGATTACGCGCTCGAAACCTTTGATTTTGAGGGCTACGAAAAAGAAGTTTACATCTGCACGCCCGACAGCTACGACAAGAACAGGAAAGAAAAGTACCCTGTTATCTATATGACTGACGGTCAGAACCTCTTTGAGAAGAACGCTACAACTCACGGCTCGTGGGGCGTTTATGAGAGTATGCGTTCCGTTTCCGAGGATAAGCAGGCGGTTATCGTAGGCGTCGCGAATCCCTCGACGACCCGTGACAAGGAGCTCACACCCGACATCGGCGACGTTACGACCGAGCCCGATATCTACGAGAACGGAAAGGGCAAGGAGTTCTCCGACTTCGTAGCCGACGTTGTTGTGCCGTTTGTCGAGAAGAACTACAACGTGCGTACCGACCCCGACGGCGTGGCAATCTGCGGCAGCTCCTCGGGCGGAATCGAGTGCTTCTATATCGGAATGGAGCACCCCGAAAAGTTCGGAACAATCGGCGCGCTTTCACCCGCGTTCGGTCTTTTTGACGACGCGACCTGGGCAAAGCACCTTTCAAAGAAGGATTTTTCAAAGAATAATCCTCTCGTATATATCTACTGCGGAGCAGGCGATACGCTCGAGGCGCAGCTCAACATCGGCGCGGACGCTATGCCTAAAACTCTTGCTGACGCAGGCTTCCCTGCGGAAAATATCACGACCTCGTTCTATGAGCAGGCTATGCACAACGAGGCTTACTGGCGCGCGATATTCCCTGAGTTTCTCAAGTGGTTTTACGCGGACAAGTGATATTGTTCTGACAGCGAAGGCGAGCTGAGCGGCAAAGACGAAAACCTCACTTGATTATCGCCTTTTCATATGGTACAATATTTTTACATCTGAATAAAAAAGGGGTATTTTTATGGAAAAAAGAAACTCGTTTTCGGGTTCCCTCGGCTTCGTCCTCGCTGCGGCGGGTTCGGCTGTCGGTCTCGGAAACATCTGGCGTTTTCCGTACCTTGCGGCTAAGGACGGCGGCGGACTTTTCCTTGCGGTTTATCTGACGCTCGCTTTGACCTTCGGCTTCACACTGCTTGTGACCGAGGTTTCAATCGGACGAAAAACCAAGCAGGGCTGTCTCACCGCTTACGGCAAGCTCAAAAAGGGCTGGGGCTGGCTCGGCGGCTTTGCGAGCATTGTTCCGTTTCTGATAATGCCTTACTACTGCATTATCGGCGGCTGGGTTCTCAAGTACGCGATTGTGTTCGTCACGGGTATCGGAATGGACGGCGTCGCGGGCGACAGCTTCTTTACCGACTTTATTATGAGTCCTGTCGCTCCGGTTGTATTCACCGCAATCTTTATGGCGGCAACTTGCTTTGTCGTTTTCCGAGGCGTCAACAAGGGCATTGAATCGCTCTCCAAGGTGCTTATGCCGATTCTGCTTTTCCTTGTGCTCGGTATCGCGATTTTCTCTCTGACAATCAGAGGCAGCGCAAAGACAGACGGCAGAACAGGTATGGACGGATTTCTCGTCTACGTTATCCCGAACTTCAAGGGAATCACGCTTGAAAAGTTCTTTACCGTCGTTATGGACGCTATGGGACAGCTTTTCTACAGTATCAGCGTGGCTATGGGTATTATGGTAACCTACGGCTCATACTTCAAGGACAAGGACAACCTTATGCGCTCGGTCAATCAGATTGAGATTTTCGATACGGTCGTTGCGTTCCTCGCTGGCGTTATGGTTATTCCCGCGGTTTACGTGTTCAGCGGCGCAGAGGGAATGTCCTCGGGCGGTCCCGGACTTATGTTTATGATGCTTCCCAAGGTGTTTGCCGAAATGGGAGTTGTCGGCAGAGTCGTCGGCGCTGTGTTCTTTATTATGGTTCTCTTCGCGGCTCTCACGAGCTCGGTTTCGATTCTCGAGGCGGTTGTTTCGGGTATCGTTGACAAGACGAAAATCAAACGTAAAAAGATGGTTATCATTGAGGGCGTTATCGCGTTTATCCTCGCCGTTATCATCTGCTTCGGCTACAACAAGAATATCTTCTTCTTTAACGTCAAGCTTCCCAACGGCGCAAACGCTCAGCTGCTCGATATCTTTGATTTTGTCAGCAACAACATTCTGATGCCGATTGTCGCTATCGGAACCTGTATTCTCGTCGGCTGGATTATCAAGCCGAAAACAATTATCGAAGAAGCCACCAAGAACGGCGAGCGGATGTTCCGTAAAGGGCTGTATGTAGTTATGGTCAAGGTCGTTACGCCGATACTTCTGTGTCTGCTGCTTCTGGCTTCACTCGGAATAATAAAGATATAATTAATTCGGGCAAAAATGCTACGCATAAAAAATCTCGGAGTCTCCCCGGACTCCGAGATTTTGTTATTCAACTTCATATGATGTGAGCTTGTAGCCAGTTTCGGCGACAACCTTTTCAAGCGCCTCACGCGGGATTTCCTCTTTTGCGGTAATCACGCACGACTTTTTCTTGTGAGAGGCTTTTACCTTTTTGACGTCAAAGCTGTTTCTGATTGCGTCGTTCATGTGCGCTTCGCACATCGGGCACATCATTCCGTCAATGCCGAGACAAATTTTTACCATTTCAGAGCACTCCTTTTTGAGGTTGTTTTACACTGTTATTGTATCATTTGACGAGTATATGTGTCAAGAATGAAAATTTTAGGCTGTTTCCGTGCTTTTATGTCGGGTTTTCAAACACTGTGTGAAAAATGTCTATCACTAATTTGTTAAAATATTGTCAAAAACAGCAACGCTCAGTCAAAGTTAATCATATTTGGTCATAAAAAATATTTTTTTGTAAAAAAATATATATAATTAATCAAAAGCAATCAAAAAATTAGCATAATATTATTAATTTCGTCAATTTACACAAAGAGTTATTTTTGTTAAAATGATATCACAATTGAATGCTATCGTAAATGCAGTATAGTTTAAGGGGGCAAACTATGACTGATAAGATCAAGGTGATTATCACAGACGATCAAAAAGTTGTAAAAATTCCGACAGGTATCAGGATGCTGGTCAGACGCTGCTGTCACGCAGTGCTTCAGCTTGAGGGCTACAAGGGCTCTGCTGAAATCGGCGTAACCTTTATCGACGACGACGGAATCAAGAAGGTGAACAAGCTTTACTTCGGTAAAGACATGGGAGCCTCGGTTCTTACTCTTCCCACCGACGGAGTTGACGTAGGAACCAACGTGAGATATCTCGGCAACGTGGTTATCTCGATTGAAAAGGCTGTGCAGAATTCGTCTGTACACGGACATTCGCTCCAGCGAGAGGTCGCGTATCTGACCGCTCACGGAATGCTGGAACTGTTCGGCTACAGCTACGAAAAGAACGGCAGGGTAGAGATGCGCGAAAAGGAAGAATGGACGCTCTACCAGCTCGGCTTACCCGCCAGCTCCTCGTACATCGCGCACAAAATGTAATAATATTATTAAAGCTCAGAACTCGCTTAGAGTTCTGAGCTTTTTTTACAATGTTTTTTGAGAGCTTTTTCGAGCTCGTCAAATGCCCTTTCGCCGTCCTCGGGCATTTTGTCGGACGATACGCGGATATAGCCGCCGTTTTCGGTTCGGTACTTAATCACCTTGACTACGCCTGACAGGGAAGTCGGATTGTTAAGCTTTGACCATTCGCCGAGCCTGAAACGGTTTATGATTTCAAGGCAATCAGTGAGCGCCTTTTTATCTGCGATACAGTCGCGCCGCGTTTCGTCTGAGTCCTCATCCTTTGAGAAAAAACTGAGCTTGAGCTCTGTGTCGGAGTGTTCAAAGAGTACAATTTCGTTGAAGCCGCCGCCGTCAACTGTCGCGACGGTTTTGCTGTACCAATCTATGAGCATAACCCCTTTGACTTCCTCAACCTCGGGCACGAGCGGCTCCATTACTGTGCCATTCCTCCGCAGAACTCGCAGCAGCCGTTAATGTCGGGAGTTGTGGTCGCGCCGCAGCACTTGCAGACTACGGGAGCTCTGAACGCGTTCGCTGCTTCGCGCTCCGCCTTTACCTCTTCACGGGCATTGGTGAGCAGACGCTTGATGTCGTTTGCCATAGCCTTGTACTCGCGGTATTCCATATGCTTCTGAGGGTCGGGTTTTCTGTCAGCCGCGACGGCTCTGTCGGGATTGAGCTCGACAGACGAGGAGTTGAGCTTTACCGTCATTGTGTCAAAGTAAGGATTGCGCACGTTGATATGAACCTCAAAGTCATATGTATAGTAGTAGCGCGGCGGACGGTAGCTTCTTGTGTTGCCTTCCTTGTCCTCGTAGGTCTCCTCGGTTGTTTCCTCGCTGATTTCGATGTTTACACCGAGCACGTCCTTGAAGTCGATAACGTCGGGGTTAGCCTCGGCGTAGTTGCGCGCTGAGGTTACCATAAACTTTTTGTTTGCCTCGTCAACGATGACCTTTGTGTCACGACCGAAAACAGCCGTAGCGTTGAACGCCGCGACAGCGTCCTTGTTCTTCTCGCGGTACTCAAGCTGAGCCTTGATGTCGCTTACAGTGCTTCTTCTGCGGTCGCTGAAAAACGGCGAAAGCTTTGACGCGCACTCCTTGCAGAGATTTCCGTCCTCGAGCTTGCGGTTGCCGAGAAGCTTGATTTCGCCTCCGCAGACCGAGCAGATTTTCTTTT
This sequence comes from uncultured Eubacteriales bacterium, assembly GCA_900315785.1. Taxonomy (GTDB): domain Bacteria; phylum Bacillota; class Clostridia; order Oscillospirales; family Acutalibacteraceae; genus Ruminococcoides. Next base: position 35,782 of record ONAL01000003.1, on the reverse strand, counting down.
CAAACATTTTTCCGAATAAACCCATATTATCCTCCTCTGTATTGATTTTTCGATTATATGAACGGATTGCTCCGTCAACTTGCTATTTAAGACTGCCTTTTTGCCTGTTGCTCTCGATGATTTCGGCGGTGATTTCGTATAGAGCTTCGCTGCCGAGCGCCGTGGTTTTCTGTCGGTTATAGACCTGTTCGGCTCTCACGCCGTGCTCTATCCAGTCGCTGCCGCCGTTCGAGTTGTTGAGCAAAAGCGGCTGGAGATTATCCATAGCCTTCGCGAACCTCGCTTCGGCGCTCTCGCCGAGCTCGAACTCGTCAAATACCGCCTCGAGCTCCTTTTTCTGGTCGCTCGGAAGGATTGAGAAAATCCTCTCCTTTGCCTTGTCCTCGCGCTCCTTGCGCGTGCTCTGCTCCGCTTCGTCGTACGCGTAGGTGTCGCCCGCGTCAATTTCCACAATGTCGTGGATAAGGCACATCAGCATTGTTTTGGCAATGTCGATTTCGCTGTTCGAGTATTCCCTCAGCAGATACGCCATAACCGCCATATGCCACGCGTGCTCCGCGTCGTTTTCGTTTCTGCCGTGAGAGGAAAGGTGCGTCTGCCGAAAGACGTTCTTTTCCTTGTCAATCTCCAGCGAAAAGTCAAGCTGTTTTCTTAGCCTGTCGTCCATAATTACCTCATTGTGTTGACCTCGAACTCGGTACTGAGCCTTGCAAGATAACGCTGAATAAGGCTTGCGTCGTTGATGTTCAGCTCGCCGTTTCGGTCAATATCAGCCGCATAGCCCGCGGCTTCGTCAAGCGTCAGCTTTTCAGCCAGGTGGAGCTGAATAACCGTCGCGTCGTTTATGTTCACCGCTCCGTCGCCGTCAGCGTCTCCCGAGAGAACATCGGCACTCACGGAGCCTGTTTTCACCAGCTTGAAAACCTCAAGAGAGGGGAGAGCCCGTCCCTTGCTGTCAAAGAAAGTCTGATTGTCAACCGCCGAGCCGCCGTAGTATTTGCCCGCGTCGTCGGGGTCGTACTCTGCCGATTTGCTCGAAGCCCAGCCCGAGCCGAAGCTCTCCCAGAGCTTTTTGTTCTCGGTCAGTCGGTTGTTGTACTCACTGCCCGAAAGGTTCGTTGTGTCGCCGACGGTTATCCAGGCGCCTTCCCAGTAGAAAACGCCGAGACCCTTTTCTCCGACGTTGTTGACGGCATTCATAACGTCGCGCACTTCCTCAGCCTGACCCTGCGGGGTGAAGCTCCAAAGGAGATTTTCTCCCTCGTTGTTAGCCCAACGGCTCACGGTGTTTGCGTGACCGTCGCTGTCGTCGAGGGTGTACGCGTACGAGGTCTCAGCGACCATGACGTACTTGCCGTAGGTCTTTGCGGCATAGCTCAGAACGTCCGTGAGATTTTCGAGACTGCCGTGCCAGTAGGGATAGTAGGAAACGGCGAAAACGTCGTAATCGACCTGATTGTCGCTGAGCATATCCGCGAGGTCCTTTGTCGCTTCGGTGCGTTCGGGATTTGTAAAGTGAATTGCGGTGAGAGCGTTCTTATCAAAGTCCCTGACCGCCTTAATTCCTGATTTGTAGAGCTTCGCGACGTTTGATGTTGCGTATTCGCCCGCGATTCCCGTGGTGGTCTCGTTGCCTATCTGAACCATTCCCACGTCGCCGCCGTCGTCTTTGATTGCGTCGAGAGAAGTCTTAGTATAGTCGTAAAGCTTTTCGCATTTTTCGCTGACGGAGAGATTCTTCCATTCCTTGGGCTCCTGCTGCTTTGCAGGGTCAGCCCAGAAATCGGAGTAGTGAAAGTCAACGAGCAGCTTCATACCGTTTTCGGCGGCGCGTCTGCCGATTATCTTCGCCTTTTCGAGGTCGCTGTTGCCGCCGCCGTAGCCGTTTTTGTCCTTGTCGTAGGGGTTGTTCCACACTCGGACGCGAATGTAGTTGACGCCGCTGTCGGAGAGAATTTTGAAGATATCCTCTGCTTCGCCCTCGGCGTTTCTGAAGCTGACGCCCGAGTTCTCGAGAGAGATTACGGATGATATATCCATACCTCTGATGAATTCGGGGTTATTGAAGCTGATTTTCCTGACCGCAATGTCTCTTCTGACAGCCGCGGGGCGCGAAACCGCCGAAGCCGCGGTTGCCGACAAAATCATAGCGGACGCGGTCAAAGTCGCGAAAAGCCTTTTAATAAATTTCATTGTTTATCTGAGGAAGCCGTTGATAATCTGTTCCTCAGCCTCCGCCTCGGTAAGTCCGAGCGTCATAAGCTTGATTAGCTGCTCGCCCGCGATTTTTCCGATAGCCGCTTCGTGAACAAGCGACGCGTCAACGTCGTTGGCTTCGAGTGCGGGAACAGCCAGAATCTTGCCGTTGTCCATGATGATAGAGTCACATTCCGTGTGACCTGTGCAAGCCGCGTTGCCGACAATCTTGAGGTCGAGCTTCTGGTACGAATCGTCCCTCGCAACGCCTCTCGATACGATATCCGCGCCCGCGCCTTCGCCGTTGAGATTTACGGTGTAAACGCTGAACGCCTTCTGGTCGCCGTGTGTCATAAGTCTTTCTCTTACCACAAGACGTGAGCCCGCCTTGAGGTCTGCCACGGTGGTTCTGGTGGTGTCGTCGACGCCCTTAATCTGAACCATTTCCATTTCGACATAGCTGTCCTCTTCCATATAAACCTCGGTTACTGGGTTGAGGATACGCTTGCCCTTGCCGTCGCCTGAGCCGTAGTGCTTCTCGACGTAACGGATTTTGGCGTTCTTGCCGACAAAGAATCGGTGAATTCCGTCGTGCTCGGAATCATCGTTGCCGCAGTTGTCGATACCGCAGCCCGCGACGATTGTCACATCGGCGCCCTCGCCGACAAAGAAGTCGTTGAGCACTTCCTCCTTGAGTCCGCTCTTTGAGATGACGACGGGAATATATACGGTTTCGCCCTTGGTGTTGGGCTTGATTTTTATGTCCAGACCGCTTCCGATTTCCTTTGATGTGATTTCCACATTCTCGGTCGACTTGCGGTCGATAGCGCAGCTGTCGGAGCGGATGTTATAGGCTCCGTCGGGAGTTCCCTCCATATCGGCGATTTCTTTGAGAAGGTACTTCTGAATATTGTTCAAATCCATATCAGCATTCTCCTTTCTGCGCGCCGCGGCATTCCTTGACAGCCGATGATGTTCCGATGAGCGACGGAATAACGATGTCCTTCCTGCCCTGAGTGCGTACGAAGCCGCTGTCGAGCACAACGATTTCATCGGCGATGTTGAGGATTCTTTCCTGATGTGAAATGATGAGGATAGTCTTGTCCTTGATTTCCTCGCGCTGCTGACGGAAAACCTCAATCAGGTTTCCGAAGCTCCAGAGGTCGATTCCCGCCTCGGGCTCGTCAAAAACGGTGAGCAGCGACTGCCTTGCGAGAACGGTCGCAATCTCAATTCGCTTGAGCTCGCCGCCCGAAAGGCTCGAGTTGACCTCGCGGTCAATGTACTCGCGGGCGCAGAGACCTACGGACGAGAGATAAACGCACGCCTCGGTTACGGTCAGCTTTTTGCCTGCAGCCAGACGGATGAGGTCAAGCACGCGGATTCCCTTGAACTTGACGGGCTGCTGGAACGCGAACGCGATACCCATTCTGGCCCTTTCGGTAATGCTTTTTTCGGTGATATCCTCTCCGTTAAAGATAATCTTTCCCGAGGTGGGCTTCTCGATTCCCGCAATCAGCTTTGCGAGAGTTGACTTGCCGCCGCCGTTCGGACCCGTGATAACGAACAGCTTGCCCGCGGGGATTTCCAGATTGATGTTCTGTATGATTTCCTTATCCTGACCGTCGTTATCGACCCTGAAGGATAAGTCCTGAATTTTTAACATCCTTTTCCTCCTTAAACTCCATAAAATCCAATATTATTCATTATACAATTATAACATATTTATACAGTTAATCAAGGCTTACCGCGTAATTAATTTGAGAATAATTCAAACTGGACAAGGTGTTGGATTTATTGTATTATTATGTCGGTGATACTATGAAAAAGATTGTTGCGGGTATTCTGGCTCACGTTGATTCGGGCAAAACGACCTTTTCGGAAGCTATGCTTTACCTTTCGGGAAGCATAGGCAAGCTCGGACGTGTCGACCACGGCAACTCGTTTCTTGATAATTTCAGCCTCGAGAGAAGCAGAGGCATTACAATATTTTCGAAGCTCGCGAGACTTTCGTGGGGCGAGAGCGCCGTCACGCTGCTCGATACCCCCGGTCACGTTGATTTTTCGGCGGAGACCGAGCGCACAATGCAGGTGCTCGACTACGCTGTGCTCGTCGTCAGCGGCAGCGAGGGCGTTCAGAGCCATACGGCTACGCTCTGGCGGCTGCTCAGACGCTACAGGGTTCCCGTGTTTGTTTTCGTGAACAAAATGGATTTGGACGGAGCCGACAGGCACAGGGTAATGTCACAGCTCAGCGAACGTCTCGGCGGCGGCTTCGCCGATTTTTCGGACTGCACAGGCGACGATTTCCTCGAGGAAGTGGCGGTCTGCGATGACGGATTGCTCGAGAAATACTATGCCGAGGGCATATCTGACGACGATATCCGCTCGGCGATTGCGCAGAGAAAGGTTTTTCCTGTTATGTTCGGCTCGGCGCTCAGGCTCAAGGGCGTAGAGGAGTTCCTGAACGTGTTCGATAAATTCACGCGTCAGCCCGATTACCCCTCGGATTTCGGCGCGAAGGTTTACAAGATTTCCGAGGACGCTCAGGGCAACCGCCTGACCTGGCTCAAGCTCACAGGCGGAAGCCTCAGGGTCAGAGAAGTCGTCAGAAGCTCCGATAATTCGGACGGAGAAAAGGTCACTCAGATTCGCTTTTACTCGGGCGAGAGGTTCACACCCTCGGAAACCGCCGAGGCGGGCGAGGTCTGCGCAGTGACAGGTCTGAGCTTTACACATTCGGGCGACGGTCTGGGATTTGAGAAAAGCTCGGCAATGCCCGTGCTTGAACCCGTGCTCACATATCGGCTTGAGCTGCCCGACGGCGTCGACGCCCGTGTAGCTCTCGAGAAGATGAAGATACTCGAAGCCGAGGACCCTGCGCTCGCGGTTTCGTGGAACGAAACCCTCGGCGAAATCCAGCTCCGACTAATGGGAGAAATCCAGCTCGAGGTGCTCAGCGCCGTGATTAAGGAGCGCTTCGGCTTTGACGTGAGCTTCGGTCAGGGCAATATCATTTACAAGGAAACAATCAGAAACACCGTCGAGGGTATCGGTCACTTTGAACCGCTCAGACATTACGCCGAGGTTCACTTGATTCTCAAGCCCTTAAAGCGCGACAGCGGTCTTGTGTTCAAGTCCGACTGTCCGACGGACGCGCTTGATAAAAACTGGCAGCGGCTTATTCTGACTCACCTTTACGAGAAAACTCACATCGGCGTTCTCACGGGCTCGCCGATTACAGATATGGAGATTACTCTCGCCTCGGGCAAGGCTCACCCGAAGCACACCGAGGGCGGCGACTTCCGTCAGGCTACTTACCGAGCCGTCCGTCAGGGGCTCCGCTCCGCGCAAAGCGTGCTTCTGGAGCCTGTCTACGACTTTGTGCTCGAGGTTCCGAACGACAACGTCGGCAGAGCGATGAACGACATCAGCCGTATGAACGGTCATTTCAGCCCGCCCGAGCTCATCGGAGAATATACGGTGATAAAGGGCAGCGCGCCTGTTTTTGAAATGCGCGATTACAGCTCCGAGGTCATAAAGTACACGAGGGGAGAGGGCAGACTCAGCCTTTCACTCAAGGGCTACGAGGAGTGCCACAACGCTGACGAGGTTATTGCCCAAATCGGCTACAATCCCGACGCGGATGTTATCAACACCGCCGACTCGGTTTTCTGCTCACACGGCGCGGGTCACAACGTGAAATGGGACGAGGTCAGGAGCAGAATGCATCTGCCGAGCGCGCTCTCACCGATAAAGCAGGCGGTCAATAAAAAGGCGGCGTTCAGACAGATAACCTCTCAGAAGGATATCTTCGCGCTCGATAAGGAGCTTATGGGAATCTTTGAGCAGACCTACGGCGCGATTAAGCGCAAATCCGCTCCCGAGGTCAGACGCACGGTCACAGCCGAGGACAGCAAGGCGCAAAAATACCGCCCGAAAAAGGACGTTACCATAGATAAGGAATACGTTCTTGTGGACGGCTACAATGTGATTTTCTCCTGGGACAATCTCAGAAAGCTCTCGGAGGGGAATATCGACGCGGCGCGTTCGGCGCTCGTGAATATCCTCTGCAATTATCAGGGCTACTGCAAGTGCGAGCTGATTGTCGTGTTTGACGCATACAAGGTCAAGGGCGCAACGCGCGAGGTCGAGCAGTCGGGCGGCATAAGCATTGTTTATACAAAGGAAGCCGAGACCGCCGATATGTATATCGAGAAGGTCAGCAAGACGCTTACCAAAAACAACCTCGTGCGTGTCGTTACCTCGGACGCGCTCGAACAGCTGATTATCCTCGGAAACGGAGCCCTCAGGGTTCCCGCGAGAGCCTTCTATGAAGAGGTCAGCGAGGCAGAGGAAGAAATCCGCAGAATAATCGAAGCACTGTAAAAAGCGGGACGGATAATCCGTCCCGTTTCTGTTATGAAAAATGCATTAAGTTGATAAGGAAAACCCAGCTCAAGCCGTAGTAGGTTACTACCGCGACAAGGTCGTTCACCGTCGTGATAAGCGGACCCGAAGCGACCGCGGGGTCGATTTTAATTCTTTTGAAGAACATTGGGATAAGCGTTCCCACAGCGCTGGAAATCAGCATTGCGAGCGTGAGCGCCGTTCCGATACAGCCCGAAACCGCGAACGCGAAGCCCGCAGCCTTCTGTTTGACGAGCATTATGTAAAGTCCTACAAATATTACCGAAATAACGCCGAGCAAAATTCCGTTGAAAAGTCCGACCCTCGTCTCCTTGAACACAAAGTTCAGCTTCTGTTTGAAGGTCAGGTTCTCGTCGACCAGCACTCGGATTGTCACCGCGAGGCTCTGGGTTCCGACGTTACCGGCCATATCGAGGATAAGCGACTGGAACGCCATAATCAGCGTGAGCTGAGATACAACCGCCTCGAACACTCCGACGACGCTCGATACCAGCATACCGAGCACCAGAAGTGCTAAGAGCCAGGGCATACGCTTCTTGACGCTCTGGAAGAGCGGTTCCTTCAAATCCTCCTCGGCGGTAAGACCCGCGAGACGTGCGTAGTCCTCGCTCATCTCGTCGTCGACAACCTCGACAACGCTCTGCGACGTGATTACGCCGAGAAACTTGTTGCGGTTATCGAGCACGGGAATCGAGTTCTCGCTGTAGTCCTTGAGCTTTTCGATACAGTCGTCAATCGCCTCGTTAGCGTAAACGTAGGGGAAGGACGTGACAATCAAATCGTCAAGCGCCGTGTTCTTTCTGGCTGTGATTAAGTCCTTGAGGTCGATGGCTCCGTAGAACTCGTCGTCCTCGTCGACGGCAAAAATCGTCGCGATGTTGTCGTTCTCCTCAGCCTGTGAGACAAGCTCGTTCATAGCCTGGGGAACGGTCAGGTTTTCGCGGATAACGATACAGTTCGTCGTCATTCGGCTGCCGATTTCGTCGTCGTCAAACGAATCAATCAGTCGGATAGCTTTTCTGACCTCGGGCTCAAGAGCTTCGATAAGCAGAGAGCGCTTGTCCTTCTGGATTTCCTTTAAAATATCGGACGCGGCGTCCGTTTCAAGCTCGCCTACAACATCGGCGGCTTTCTTCAAATCCATCTCGTTGAGATAAACTCCCGCCTCGTCCTCGTCAAGTCTTTCCAGAGCCTCGGCGAGCATTGACGCGTCGCAGATTCTGTAGAGCTTTTTTCTCTCCGTCAGGGTCAGCGAATCCATAGCCTGAGCTATGTCGTTGCCGTGATAGTCCTCAAGCTTCGCCTGAGCGGCTTTCGGCGAATAATTACCCCTGATTATCCTGATAATCTCGCTTTCATAGTCGGGATGTACGGTGGTTTCGGGGGTGTTTGTCATGATGTTTTCGTTCATTTTCTCACTCCGTTCTGTGTTTTTAGTCAGCAGAAACGGGTCAAACGCAAAAAATCCCTGTCGGACATACCGTTCAGGGACAACAATTCAGGGTTTATCGCATTTTATATCGAAATTAAAACGCGAGTAAAGGACGTCCGACGCGGGACGTTTTTGAAAAAATACCTGACTGCCGTCGTATGTGTATGCCCGTACTGTCGCCGTATGTCACTTTACCCACCTCACTTTTTTCATAGAGTACCAAAATTATATCACAAACCGATTTTTTAGTCAACATTAAGAGCGTTTTCGCTTGATTTCGCAGGGGATTTATTATATCATATAATTACAGCTTATTTTACTCCAAGGAGATACAAAATGGACAATAATAATCTAGCTTTGCTCGGACCTATTCCCGAGGGAAACTTAACTCAGGATATGCTTTTGGAGCATGCGAAAAACATGCTCGATTCCATGCTCGACTTCAAGGAGCTTCTGCTCGGCTACAACTGCGCGATTAAGGAAATAAAAACCAAGTTTGACGTGCTCAACACCGAGTTTGAGGTTCGTTACAGAAGAAACCCCATCAGCTCAATTCACACCCGTCTCAAGAGCCAGACCAGCATTATGGAAAAGCTCGGACGTCTGGGACTCGAGATGACCAGGGACAACATCGAGCAGAATCTGCACGATATCGCGGGAATCAGAGTTATCTGCTCCTATGTCGACGATATCTACAGTATCGCGGACGCTTTCATCCGACAGGCGGACATCACGCTCATCAGCCGCAAGGACTATATCAAGAACCCGAAGCCCAACGGTTACCGCAGCTTGCATCTTATAGTCTCCGTTCCGATTTTCTTCTCGAACGAGGTGAAGAACGTGCACGCCGAGATTCAGATTCGAACAATCGCTATGGATTTCTGGGCGAGTCTTGAGCACCAGATTAAGTATAAGCAGAACGTCAGGAACGCGGCGGATATCGCCGAGCAGCTGCGCAAATGCGCAGAGGTAATAGCTGCGACGGATAATATGATGAAGAATATCCGAACGAAAATTGACAGCGAAAGAGGCGAACAGAGCGAGGAAGAAATCATCTTTGAAAAGCTCAAAAAGTTCGATATTAACCTCGGATAACGTTAAAAACTTAACAACATAAAAATTGACGGCTCCCGTTTGGGAGCCGTTTTTGTACCTTTTAGCTTTTTTAGAAGGGAAAATCGCATAAAAAAGGAGCTGTCTCTGACAGCTCCCTAAAAACTAGGCATAGTAATAATTCGGTCTCGCGCTGAGTCCGAGCTGAGCCAGCGCTCTGTCCGCCTTATCATTTTTGGCAATGTCTTTTCCGACGGGATATCCCAGAAGCTCCAGAACTCCGTGAGCCGTAAGATGTGCAAGCCTGCGCTGGGAAGTTGTGTTCGTTTTCTTGGCGTTCAAGTAGATGTCCTCAACGCTCATGTAAATGGCGCCGAGCCTCCTTACTCCGTCCGAACACTCCGCGTCGCCTGCGACGGTAAACGCCTCGGTCTTAACGGTTTCTCCGCAAAACTCGTCGGATACTCTGATGTAACCCTCTCTATCCATAAAGTGGATTTCGATTTCCGCCGAACCCGTAAAGTTTTCGTTTTCGAGTATGGCGTGGCAGCAACGTCTCAAGAGCATTCTTACCCCAGTCTGAATTTTTACCTCTTTTTGCTCGTTTTTGATGATTACCTTCAGTTTGTCAGCCATAACCGTCACCCATTTCGTACTAAGCATGCGCTAAAGCTCTAGCGGCGGCTTAGGTAGTGAACTTCTCAAAGGTTATCATTAATACGCTCTAACAGTAAAAGCAGTGTGATTTTTTCGTCATCATCCAAAGCAGAGAACATCTCAAGACGTTTCTCGGTTCGGTATTCAAGCGCTTGTAAAGCCTTCTTTGTACCGTCCTCCGTCAGTGAAACCATAGCTGTTCGCTTGTCTGATTCCAAAGGGGAACGTTCAATCAAGCCCTTGTTGTCGAGCTTGTTCAGAACCTCGCTCATAGAGCCGGGCTTGATGTCAAGCCTGTCCGTGAGCTCGCGCTGCGACATGCTGCCGCTTTTGAGCAGGAGTATCAGCGCGCGTCGCTGACTGTCTTTGCCGTCATAAAGGAAACGCAACCGCATACCAAGATCTCGTAGATTAAGAAGTATCTTGTCGTCGATATCCTTCAGACTGTACTCAACCTCTTTGGTAGTGACATTTTCTTTTTCGATTTTTGACATCTCTCTCTCCGCTTTTTGTTAGGCACCTTGAGAGTTATAATTATTATAGCATATGCGAGCAATTCTGTCAAGGTACCTAAACAAAATTCCTGAAAAAATATTTTATTTATATAAAAATTATAGATTATCTGCTGTGCGGTTGTCAATATTTTAACAAAAATTTTCACTGTAGAAAAAACGCTATTTAGGCAAACTTGTTTTTATGCACAATTATCAAAAATCTCATTTTTCGCACTTTTCAGAATTTTATCCCTTTTGATGAAAATGACAGAATTTAATCACGACTTTTTCAAATGTGAGATTAGCCATTCATTGAAATTGATTAAAATGCATAAAAATTAAGAAATTGTTAATAATTTTTACACCTTTTATATTGACTTTGCGCACGTATCTGGTATAATATAGCCAAGAGGTGATTAACTTTGCTCAACGAAGAAAGGTATCAGCTTATCCAGGAAATCATCAGCGAGCGCAACACCGTAACCGTCGCTGAGCTCGCGAGAGAGCTCAAGACGTCCGAGTCGACAATCAGACGCGACCTTACCGCTCTTGACGAGCTCGGAAAAATCAGGAAGTTCTTTGGCGGCGCTACGGCGATTAAGCAGAGCGAGGGCTTGCACGAGGACGCGGTATCCGTCAAGGAAGCCGTGATGAGCGAGGAGAAAACGGCGATAGCAAAGTACGCCGCGACCCTCATCAACGACGGCGACTTTGTATATATCGACGCGGGAACCACAACCTCACGCCTCGTGGACTTCATCAGCAACGACAAGGCGACTTATATTACAAATGGTATTACGCACGCGCGTAAGCTCATTCATAAAGGTCTCAACGCTTACATAATAGGCGGCAAGGTCAAGAACCTGACCGAGGCGATTATCGGAGCCGAGGGTCTCAACAGCCTTCGCAACTTCAACTTCACAAAGGCGTTTATGGGCGTCAACGGTATCGATATCAGCTGCGGCTTTACCACTCCCGATATCGAGGAAGCGATGATTAAGGAAGCCGCAGTCAAAAAAAGCTACACGGCTTTCGTGCTTGCCGACCGAACCAAGTTCAGGCGCGTTTTCCCCGTAACCTTCGCACCGCTTGAGACCTGCTGTATCATAACTGATTTCTTAGCCGATTTTGAATTTACCAAAAAGACGGTAATAAAGGAGGTAGAAAAATGATTTATACAATTACCCTCAATCCTTCCATTGACTACATCGTGAGGCTCTCGGATCTGACAATGGGTATCACAAACCGAACCGACAGTGAGGAATATTACTTCGGCGGCAAGGGAATCAACGTTTCCTGCGTCCTCTCCGAGCTTGATTTGGAGAGCACCGCGCTCGGTTTTGTGGCGGGCTTTACGGGCGAGGCTATAGAAAAGGGTATAAAGAACGACAGGATTATTACCGACTTTATCCGTCTCAAGGACGGCGTTTCCCGTATTAATATAAAGATAAAGGCGGACGAGGAGACCGAAATCAACGGTCAGGGACCGCATATCGGCGAAGCTGAGCTTGAGGAGCTTATGCAGAAGCTCGACAACATCAAGGACGGCGATATCCTGATTCTCGCGGGCAGTATCCCCAAGTCAATGCCCGACGACACCTACGAGCGTATGCTCGAGAGAATCAAGGACAAGGACGTTCTGATTGTGGTGGACGCGACCAAGAAGCTGCTCGTAAATTCGCTTAAATACAAGCCTTTCCTCATCAAGCCCAACCGTCAGGAAATCTCCGAGATTTTCGACGTTGAGGTCAAGACCGAGGACGACATAGAAAAGTACGCCAAGGAGCTCCAGAAGCTCGGCGCCAGAAATGTTCTGATTTCGCTCGGCGGTGAGGGCGCAATGCTCATCGACGAGTTCGGCAAAAAGCACAAGGCGGGCGTGCTCAAGGAAAAGGTCATCAACACCGTAGGCTCGGGCGATTCCATGGTAGCGGGATTCGTAGCGGGCTATGTAAAGGAAAACAGCTACCCCTATGCACTGAAACTGGGCAGTGTCTGCGGCAACGCGACTGCGTTCCTACCGGGACTTGCCACAAAAGAAAAAATAAACGAGCTTCTTGTGAAGTTCAAGTAAAGGAGAGAATCACATGCGTATTACAGATTTGCTGAAAAAGCAAGGCATAGCTCTCGGCGCGTCCCCGAAGGATAAAGCCGAGGCTATCAATCAGCTCGTGGCTCTTCACGACAAGTGCGGCAACTTAAGCGACGCCGCGGCTTATAAGGAAGGTATCCTTAAGCGTGAAGAGATGGGCACCACCGCTATTGGTATGGAAGTTGCTATTCCTCACGCCAAGAGCGAAGCCGTCAAGGCTCCTGCCCTCACGGCAATCACCGTTCCCTCGGGCGTTAACTATGACGCTCCCGACGGCGCGGACTGCAAGCTCATCTTCATGATAGCCGCAACCCTCGACGGCGACGTTCATCTCGAGGTTCTGGCTCGTCTTATGCAGATGCTTATGCACGAGGACTTCACCGCAAAGCTCAAGGCGGCAAAGTCCCCTGAGGAGTTCCTCAAAATCATTGACGACCAGGAAGCGGCTCAGTTCCCCGAGGAAGCTGCCGCTCCCGCAAAGCCTGCCAAGTCGGGCTATCGTGTACTCGCGGTTACAGCTTGCCCCACAGGTATCGCTCATACCTATATGGCTGCCGAGGCTCTCGCTAAGGCGGGCGACGAAATGGGAATCACTATCAAGGTAGAGACCAACGGCTCGGGCGGAGCGAAGAACGTGCTCACAGCCGAGGAAATCGCGAACTGCGACGGTATCATCATCGCGGCTGACAAGAGCGTAGAGACCGCTCGCTTCGACGGCAAGCCCTTAATCTCCACAAAGGTTGCCGACGGTATCCACAAGCCTCAGGAGCTCATCAACAGAATTGTTAACGGCGAGGCTAAGGTATTCCATTCAGATAAAAAGGCTGAGGCTTCATCCTCCGACGAGGGCGAGAGCTTCGGACGTAAGCTTTACAAGCACCTTATGAACGGCGTATCTCATATGCTTCCGTTCGTAGTAGCGGGAGGTATCTTTATCGCTATCGCGTTCCTGATTGACTCCTTCGCAGGCGTTCCTCAGGACGAAAACTTCGGTGTAGGTACACCCGTATCCGCATGGTTCAAGAACATCGGCGGCATTGCTTTCGGCTTTATGCTTCCGATTCTCGCGGGCTTTATCGCTCAGTCCATTGCTGACCGTCCCGGTCTCCTTGTCGGCTTTGTAGGCGGCGCTCTTGCTGCTAACGGCTGCACCTTCGCTGCTCCCGGCGGCGACGGCACATCCATCTCCGGCTTCTTAGGCGCGCTTCTCGCGGGCTTCATCGCAGGCTGGCTTATGAAGATGGTTATGAAGGCTTGTGAGAACTTCCCGAAGGCTCTCGAGGGAATCAAGCCCGTACTTATTTATCCGCTTGTCGGTCTCGGCGTTGTCGGCGTTATGATGTGCGCTGTTAACCCCATTATGGGACTTATCAACACAGGTATGCAGAACGGCATTGCCGAAATGGCTAAGAACCCCGGTCTCATCGTTCCCGTTTGCGCTCTGCTCGCAGGTATGATGGCCATCGATATGGGCGGTCCCTTCAACAAGGCTGCTTATGTTACCGCTTCGGGACTTCTCGCCAGCGGCGTTGTCGGCAAAAACGAGGCTCCGTTCCTCATTATGGCGGCTGTTATGATTGGCGGTATGGTTCCTCCGATTGCAATCGCTCTTTCCACAACAATCTTCCGCAACAGATGGTCTGAGGAAGAAAGAAAGAACGGTCCCGTTAACTTCGTAATGGGCTTCTCGTTCATCACTGAGGGCGCAATTCCTTACGCTGCAGGTCATCCGCTCCAGGTTATCCCGAGCTGCGTAATCGGCTCCGCATGCGCAGGCGCTCTCTCCGCTCTGTTCGGCTGTACTCTTATGGCTCCTCACGGCGGTATCTTCGTACTCCCGACTATCGGCAGTCCCTTACTCTACTTCCTCGCCCTCATCATCGGCTCGGTTGTAGGTATGCTCATGCTCGCGGTTCTTATGAAGAAGAGAAAGTAATCTTCTCAAAATAATACAATCAATCGGCAGCCGGCTTCGGTCGGCTGTCGGATAATCTTATGAAAAGGTGGAATTTACTATGGTATCCAAAAAACTCACAATCGTTAACGCTCAGGGCTTCCATATGCGTCCCGCTTCTGCGTTCGCTACAGCTATGGGCAAGTACGCTTCTGACGTTACAATCAAGCACAACGGCAAGGACGTTAACGCCAAGAGCCTTATGAACATCATCGCTGCGTGCATCAAGTGCGGCAACGAAATCGAAATCGTAGCTTCGGGCTCCGACGAGGAAGCAGCTCTCGCAGAGGCAGCTTCAATGGTAGAAAGCGGCTTCGGCGAATAATCCCGATTTGAGGTGATTAAAATGTTAAAAGGTATAGGAGCTTCCGAGGGCATAGGTATCGGCAGAGTTATGATGGTTGCCGAGCAGTCGCTCGATTATGTTCCGAAGGACGTTACGGACGTTGACGCCGAGCTTGAGCGTTTCAGAAACGCGGTAGACGAGTTCTGCAACAACACCACCGAACAGGCGGACGCAATCCGTAAGTCAACAGGCGACAAGGAAGCCGAGATTTTACTGGGTCACATCACGATGATTCGCGACCCGTTTATGAACGGCGAAATTGAGAACCTTATCAAAGCAGAACAGTGCGCCGAGAAGGCGGTAGAGCAGATTTGTCAGATGTTTATCGATATGTTCTCCGCGACAGGCGACGAGGTTACCATGCAGAGAGCAACCGACGTCAAGGATATCCGCGACGGAATGCTCGCGATTCTGCTCGGTATCCACGAGGTCAAGATAAGCGACGCTCCCGCAGGCACCGTTCTGGTAGTCAAGGAGCTTACTCCGTCAATGACGGCGGGCATTAACAAGGAAAATATTGTCGGTATCGTCACCGAAACAGGAAGCCAGACCTCTCATTCGGCGATTCTCGCGAGAGCTCTAGAGATTCCCGCAGTCCTGAGTGTATCGGGCGCGGTCACATCTCTGTCGAGCGGCGAGCAGATTATCGTCGACGGCTCAGAGGGCGAGGTTATCACGGCTCCCGCCGAGGACGTTATCGCTGAGTATACAGCCAAGCGCGACAGCTTTTTACGCGACAAGCGTGAGCTCGAAAACTATCGCGGTCAAAAGACCGTCTCAGCAAGCGGTGAGGAGTACGAGCTCTTCTGCAACATCGGAACTCCGAAGGACGCGACAAAGGCTATGGCGGCTGACGGCGAGGGCGTAGGTCTCTTCCGCACAGAGTTCCTCTTTATGGACAGAAACGTTCTGCCCACCGAGGACGAGCAGTTCGAGGCTTACAAGCAGGCGTCTCTGATTATGAAGGGCGCTCCCGTAATTATCCGTACTCTCGATATCGGCGGCGACAAGGAGATTCCGTATCTCGGTCTCGAAAAAGAGGAAAACCCGTTTATGGGCTTCAGGGCAATCCGTTATTGTCTCAAGAACCGCGATATGTTCAAATCCCAGCTCAAGGCGATTCTCAGAGCAAGCGCGTTCGGCGATATACGCATTATGTTCCCGCTCATCACAACGGTTGACGAGCTCCGTGACGGCAAGGCTCTCGTTGAGGAAGCAAAATCCGACCTCAGGGTTTCGGGAATTGCGTTTGACGAGAACATCAAGGTAGGCGTTATGACCGAGACAGCGTCCTCGGGCGTTATCGCGGATATGCTCGCCGAGGAAGCAGACTTCTTCTCAATCGGCACAAACGACCTTACGGGCTACACAATGGCGGCTGACCGCGGCAACGGCGACGTTGCATACCTCTACAGCCCGTTCCAGCCCAGCGTAATCCGTATGATTAAGCGGATTATCACCTGCGCGTCCGAAGCGGGTATTCCCGTCGGAATGTGCGGCGAGGCTGCGGCTAACCCGATGATGATTCCGCTTCTGATTTCGTTCGGACTGACCGAGTTCAGCGTATCGGCTCCGTCGGTGCTCAAGGTCAGAAAGAATATCGCGAAGTGGACAAAGTCCGAGGCGGACGCAGTCGCGGCAAAGGTTCTCGAAATGAAGACCGAAGCCGAGGTTGTGGCGTATCTCAAGACAGCTCTTTAATCAGCAATCAAAAGGCTCCTTCGGGAGCCTTTTTTGACTTCTGTTTAGGTCAAAATATTCACTTTACACCACTTGACATTTGTGATAAAACTATTATAGAAATTTAAAGCAAGGATAGCGATTGCAAAAAGCGATGAACGTCAGTCTTTTGTATTGCTTGTTAAGCATTTTGAAGTACAGCAGGGAGAACGTCACGTCCCTGTCAATAAAGGACGCGCTTGATATGCTTCCCGTGGGGCTCTGTTTTGCCAATTTTAACGGCTCGGTTGCCCTGAAAAACCTCAAAATGGACGATTATTGCCGCGAGTATACGGGTGAAGAGCTCAAAAACATCGACGAATTCCTGACGGAAATTTCGCTTGCGGGCTCGCCTGTCGGCGGTCAGTGGATTACCGAGCTCGGCGACCGAACGGTTATGTTCACCGAGGACGACGTCGAGATTGACGGCGAGTTCTACACCGAGCTTATCGCCTCCGATGTTACGGAAATCCTCGACGCGTACAGCGACAGCCACAACGATATCGACCTTGAGATTATGCGCTGGAAGCTTTCCGTCAGAGCGTCAATTCACTTCGAAATCGGCGACACGCTCAGAAGCTCGTTCTTTATCAAGAACCCCGACGAGCGCAGACCGAGCGAGCTTTTGCGGCTTCTCAACAGCACGAGCACAATTCTTCTCAAAAAGTCGGAGCCGATAGCTCCGCGCGCCGATGATTGGCTCTACGTGCTCAGCCTTTGCCGTGCAGGCGGTATCGGCGTTGAGGTTTTCGGCGAACCGCCCGAGAGCATCAGCCTCAGGGAAATCCTCGCAAGAGCGCTCCGAGAGTGCGCCGCGAACACCGTCAAGCATTCGGGCGGCGACAGGCTCTATGTGCGCTTCAAGCGTGACGAGAACAGCCTTACGGCGGATTTTTCGAACAACGGTATGCCCGCGCGCAAGCCTGTTTCCGAGAGCGGCGGTCTCAAGCTTGTCCGAACTCTGGTCGAGAATAACGGCGGCGAAATGACGGTTTTGCACGCGCCCAGGTTCACCGTGCAGATTGTTATCCCTCTAAAAGGCGATTTAGCGATTTAAAATATTAATATAAATATTTATCAAAAGTATTGACATTTTTGTACCTGTGGTATAGAATGTCAATAAACCGTTGAGGAAGAGTAAGTAGGTTTCTCCTCTTTTCTTACAGAGAGCCGCCGATGGTGGAAGCGCGGCAGAGAATGTGGAACCGAATGGGCTTCTGAGGGCGAGCAGAAACAATCGGAGTATGTGAGACGGTATGACCTGCCGTAATCCGGTCGGCGTATGTTGGTACGCGCTAAGTGGACGCGAAAGCGTCAAGCAGGGTGGCACCGCAGGAATTTCCTGTCCCGGCATATTGTCGGGACAGTTTTTTATTTTATAAACAATTATTGTAAAGGAGTAATTATTATGTCCGAAAACAAAATCCCTTATAAAATCTATTTATCCGAAACCGAAATCCCCAAGCAGTGGTATAACCTCAGAGCGGATATGAAGAACAAGCCCGCTCCGCTCCTCAACCCGGGCACCTTAAAGCCGATGACAGCCGAGGAGCTCGCTCCCGTATTCTGTGAGGAGCTCGTTGCTCAGGAGCTCGACGACAAGACAGCTTACGTCGATATTCCCGAGGAAATCCGCGACTTCTACAAGATGTATCGTCCCGCTCCGCTCGTAAGAGCTTACTGTCTCGAGAAGGCGCTCGGTACTCCCGCAAAGATTTACTACAAGTTCGAGGGCAACAACACCTCGGGCTCACATAAGCTCAATTCCGCAATCGCTCAGGCTTACTACGCCAAGAAGCAGGGTCTCAAGGGCGTTACAACAGAGACAGGCGCAGGTCAGTGGGGCACAGCTCTTTCGATGGCTTGTGCGTATCTCGGTCTTGACTGTAAGGTATATATGGTTAAGGTCAGCTACGAGCAGAAGCCCTTCCGCCGCGAGGTTATGCGTACCTACGGCGCAAGCGTAACTCCTTCTCCTTCCGAGACAACAGCCGTCGGCAGAAAGATTCTTGCGGAGCACCCCGGTACAACAGGAAGCCTCGGCTGCGCGATTTCCGAAGCTGTTGAGGTTGCCACAACAAACGAGGGTTACCGTTATGTTCTCGGTTCCGTTCTCAACCAGGTTCTGCTCCACCAGTCCGTTATCGGTCTCGAGGCAAAGGCAGCGCTTGACAAGTACGGCGTAAAGCCCGACATCATCATCGGCTGCGCAGGCGGCGGTTCAAACCTCGGCGGTCTCATCGCTCCGTTTATGGGAGAGAAGCTCAGAGGCGAGAACGACTACCGCATTATCGCTGTTGAGCCCGCGTCCTGCCCGAGCTTTACACGCGGCAAGTACGCTTATGACTTCTGCGACACAGGTATGATTTGTCCTCTCGCAAAGATGTACACACTCGGCTCCGACTTCATTCCTTCTGCAAACCACGCAGGCGGTCTGAGATTCCACGGTATGAGCTCCACACTTTCACAGCTCTATGACGACGGTCTTATGGAAGCCGTTTCCGTTGAGCAGACTTCCGTATTCGAGGCTGCCGAGCAGTTCGCGAGAGTTGAGGGTATCCTTCCTGCTCCCGAGAGCTCTCACGCAATCCGCGTAGCTATCGACGAAGCTCTCAAGTGCAAGGAGACAGGCGAGGAAAAGACAATCCTCTTCGGTCTCACGGGCACAGGCTACTTTGATATGGTAGCTTATGAGAAGTTCAACGACGGCGAAATGAGCGATTATATCCCCACAGACGAGGAAATCGCCGAGAGCCTCGCAAAGCTTCCCAAGGTAGAATAATACAAAATAACGAAAGACCGCTTCGGCGGTCTTTTTCTTTTCCGAACGGTACATTTTTCACTTGCAAACTTGCCTGTAATACGTTATCATAGAGGTATGAAATACACGCAAAGAAAGGCTGAGGCGGTTATGAAATCGACTATCGTTATCGGTCACAAGAATCCCGACACTGATTCCATCTGCTCCGCGATTTGTTACGCGGATTTAAAAACCAAGCTCACGGGCGAGAGCTTCAGACCCTGCCGTGCAGGCGAGATAAACAACGAGACCAAGTTCGTGCTTGAGAAGTTCGGCGTTGAGCCGCCCGAGCTGATTGAGTCGCTGGAGCCCAGGATTTCCGACGTAGCGTACCGCGAAATCGGCGGTATCACCACGCAGATTTCGCTCAAGAAGGCGTGGGAGCATATGCGCGACGAGAATATCCAGACGGTTCCGATTCTCACCCAAAATGGCAAAATCAAGGGTATCCTCACGCTCGGCGACCAGGCTCGGTTCTATATGGAGGACCAGGACGCGAGCGCGCTTTCAAAGGCTAAAACCTCGTATAAGAACATCGCCGAAACGCTCCGCGGCGAGGTTGTCGTCGGCAATCCCGAGGAGCATTTCACCAAGGGAAAGGTAGTCGTCGCGGCGGCTAATCCCGACGTTATGGAGGACTACATCTCCGAGCACGATATGGTTCTGCTCGGCAACCGCTACGAGTCTCAGCTCTGCGCTATCGAAATGAAGGCCGGCTGTATCGTAATCGGTATCGGCGCAAAGGTTTCCAGAACAATCATCAAGATTGCCGAGGAAGCGGGCTGTACGGTCATCGCGTCTCCGCTCGACACCTACACCTGCGCCAAGCTTATAAATCAGGCGGTGCCTGTCGGTCATATTATGCGTAAGGACGGAATCATCGCGTTCAACCTTGACGACCTCGTCACCGACGTCAAGGCGACCGTCGCCAAGAAGCGTATCAGATATTTCCCTGTTCTTGACAACAACGACAGGTATGTCGGTATGATTTCACAGCGTAATCTGCTCGACATCGAGCGCCAGAAGGTCATTCTCGTTGACCACAACGAGAGGGGACAGGCGGTAGACGGAATCCGCTCCGCCGACGTTATCGAGATTATCGACCACCACCGTATCGACTCGGTCGAGACTATGAACCCGATTTATTTCCGCAATCAGCCGCTCGGCTGCACCGCGACAATTATCTCTATGATGTACCGCGAGCAGAATATCTCGATTGAACCGAAAATCGCGGGTCTGCTCTGCTCGGCTATCCTGTCCGACACTCTTATGTTCCGTTCTCCGACCTGTACTCCCGCCGACGAGAGCGCGGCGAGGTTCCTTGCGAGTATCGCCAATATCGATATCGAGAAGCACGCAGCGTCGATGTTCAACGCGGGCTCAAGGCTCGGCAGACAGAGCGCGGACGAGATTTTCCATATAGACTGCAAGCAGTTCAAGGCGGAAAAGCACCGCATAACCGTATCTCAGGTGACGGGCGTCAGCGAGCCCGAGCTCAAAAAGGTAAAGGAAAAGCTCCTGCCGTATATGGAGGAGCTGCTGCCCAATTCGGGAATGGATATGCTGTTTATGATGCTGACGAACATCATCGACGAAAGCACGGAGCTGCTCTTCGTCGGTCAGGGCGCAAGGTCGGTAGCGCAGTCGGCGTTCTCGGCGGAGCCCGACGAGCACAGCGTTATCCTCAAGGGCGTTGTCAGCCGCAAAAAACAAGTCCTCGCTCCGATAATCAAGGCGATTGAGGAAATGTAAAGATTTGCAAAAATATAACCTTAGGGCATTTTGCTCTAAGGTTTTTGCTGTATATTGAGCTTTTTTTCAAGGAAGATTAGTCTGTCGGAGGCAATTCCAATCAGAAATCCCGTCACAAGACCCGATATAAGAAGTATCGGCAGATAATACCCAATCGCCGAGCTTTGGAGAATCACAACCGCAGCCGCGAGCTGCGCGACGTTGTGGAGCACCGCTCCGACAATACTTACGCCGATGACGGAAAGCCTGAGCCTTTTGCAGATTATCATTCCGACAAGGCTCAGCGCGCCGCCCGAAAGGCTGTACACGAGCGAAACCGCGTTGCCGAAGAGAATTCCCATAAGCAAAATGCGTATAAGTGAAATGCCCGCCGTTTCGGGAACAGTCAGCGAGTACAGCGACACGACCACGACAATATTCGACAGACCGAGCTTGACCCCCGGAATACCGATATTCAGCGGCAGAATCGCTTCAAGATAGCTCAGTATCATCGCCAGCGCGATAAAAACTCCGATTTTAGCTGCTCTCTTTGCCATACTCTTACCTTGCGACGGCGTCGATTTCGCCGCCTGTAATCTCAACGGTCAGCTTGTGGGGCAGACAAATTATCGCTTCGCCCGATTTGCTGATTTTGCCCTGCTTTACACAGTGCCTGTCAGGGCAGTCGGCGTTCTTCATATAAACGCTTCCGTCCTTGATTACGACGGTGTTCTCGCCGTTTTCAAATGGGATTTTAATCTCCTTGTCCGAGCCCAGCGGATATGTGCCGACGACTTTTCCGCCAGAGGTGATTCTGACAGCTCCGCCGTCCTTTTGGCTTCTGCCAAACACCAGAAAGCCCGCAACCGAGAGGATAAGCACGACGGCAATCGCGATAAAATCCCGTCTGTTCATTTTCATTATTTTCTGTAAAGTCTCTCAGTCTCGTAGACAGGCTCGGTGGTCAGTCTGATTCCCAGTCTCTTGAGCACGCGTGTGTCTGTCTCGGAGATAATTACCGACGAGTGAGCGTCCGTGTCTCTGAGCTTGGGAAGCTGCTCCATAGCGAGCTTCGCGGTCGGATTTGTTACCGCCGACATCGACAGCGCAATCAGAATTTCGTCGGTATGAAGTCTCGGATTCGCCGAGCCGAAGGTTCCGACCTTGAGTCTCTGGATAGGCTCGATAACCGCAGCGTCGAGGATATCAACGCTGTCGGGAATATTAGCGAGAGATTTGAGCGCGTTCAGAAGCATAGCCGAGCAGGCGCCGAGCAGATTCGAGGTCTTGCCGACGATGATTTCGCCGTCGGGAAGCTCAATCGCCGCCGCGGGAGCGCCCGTTTCCTCAGCTCTTTTGAGTGCGGGAGCGATGACCGCTCTGTCGTCGGTTTTGAGCTTGTTCTGCTTCATAAGAAGGCTGATTTTGTACGCCTCGTCTGTTGAGCCTACGCCCTTTGTCTGGTTCGAAAGCGCCGCGTAGTAACGTCTGATAATCTCCTGATTAGCCGCTTTTCTGACAACCTCGTCGTCAATAATGCAGTTGCCTGCCATATTAACGCCCATATCGGTCGGGGATTTGTAGGGGGATTTTCCGAGAATGAGCTCGAACATCGTGTTGAGCACAGGGAAAATCTCTATATCTCTGTTGTAGTTAACTGTTGTTTCGCCGTAAGCCTCGAGGTGGAACGGGTCAATCATATTGACGTCGTTGAGGTCGGCTGTTGCCGCTTCATAAGCGACGTTTACGGGGTGCTTTAAGGGAAGGTTCCAGATAGGGAAGGTCTCAAACTTCGCGTAGCCTGCCTTGATACCTCTTACGTGCTCGTGATAGAGCTGTGAGAGACAAACCGCCATTTTGCCCGAGCCCGGACCCGGAGCGGTGATGACCACAAGACGGCGCGAGGTTTCGACATAGTCGTTCTTGCCGTAGCCCTCGTCGCTGACGATGAGGTCAACGTCGGTGGGATAGTTGGGGATAGAGTAGTGATGATATACGTTGATTCCGTTCTCGGTCAGCTTGTGTTCAAAGTTCATCGCGGTCGGCTGGTCGGCAAAGCGGGTCAGCACAACGCTTCTGACGCAGAGTCCTCTGCTCTTGAACACATCGATAAGTCTGAGCACGTCAAGGTCATAGGTGATACCGAGGTCGCCTCTGACCTTGTTCTTTTCGATATCATCGGCGTTGATAACAATTACGATTTCCGCCTCGTCCTTGAGCTGCATAAGCATCTGGAGCTTGGAATCGGGCTTGAACCCGGGGAGAACTCGGGAAGCGTGGTAATCGTCGAAGAGCTTGCCGCCGAACTCAAGGTAGAGCTTGTCGCCGAACTTCGAGATACGGTCGCGGATATGCTGGGATTGCATTTCAAGATATTTGTCGTTATCAAAACCAATTTTCATAATCGAACCTCCATTTATTCAAAACACCCCCAATTATAACACAACACTCCGTATTAATAAAGTATGAAAAAGAAAAATGCGAAATTTTGACGGTCAAAAATTTTTAAAAAGTTTTTAAGTTTTTTAAGGATTTTTTAAAGCTCGGGGATTAAAATACAGACGAAAAAAGGGAGAATCCCGAACAACACAGGAGGTCATAATGAAGACTAAAAAATTCTTGGGCGTACTGCTTTCGGTACTGATGCTGATTTCGCTGTTCCCGATTTCGGCATCGGCGCTTACCTATTCAAATGAACAGGCTACGCTTTCATTCAACGGCGACACAATCACCGAAACCGTTTCGGGCGACGGCTACACAATCAGCTCGTCAACCCTGACGATTAACAGCGCGGGCACCTATCGCATTAAGGGCAGCTCGACAGAGGGCAGCATTGTGGTCGCAAAGGGCGTTTCCGACGTTACGCTTATTCTCGACAACCTCACGCTCTCGTCATCGACGACCGCTCCGCTCGTAGTAAAAGGCTCGAGCTCGGTGCTTTTGAAGCTTGTCGGCACCACGACACTCACCGATAACGAGGACGCGGCGACCGAGGCGACAAACTCCGACTTTGAGGGCGCGGCGATTAAGGTGAAGTCCTCTTCGGCGCTGACAATCTTCGGAGACGGCACCCTCAAGGCTGTCGGCAACGCGAAGAACGGTATCAAGGGCGGCGCTCAGAGCTCGCTTACCGTTGACGGCGGAACCATTATCGCGAACGCGGCGAACAACGGAATCGCGTTCGACGGAAGCATCGTAATCAACGCGGGAACCTTCAACATAACCTCGGGCAACGACGGTATCAAGTCCGAGCCCGACGAGGGCGACACCGACTCCGCGGGTACCGTGACAATCAACGGCGGCACCTTCACGGTCAACGCTCAGGGCGACGGAATTGTCGCGGCTGAGAACCTCACAATAAATAACGGTACATTCGACATCAAGACGCTCGACGGCTACAACAGCTCGTCGTTCAACAAGGACACAATGAGCTGCAAGGGACTCAAGGCGTCGGGCAACAACAATAACACAACCGACCCGACAAACCAGCTCATAATAAACGGCGGTACATTCAACCTCAACACCGCCGACGACGCGGTTCATTCCGACGGCAGCTGCACAATCACAGGCGGCACGCTTTACATCTACACAGGCGACGACGGAGTTCACGCTGACACCACCCTCACTCTCGGAGCCGAGGACGGCAAGGAGCGCGACCCCGAAATATACATTTATTCCTCTTACGAAGGACTTGAAGGCGCCGTAATCAACGCTTACTCGGGCAAGTACAGCGTATACGCCTCCGACGACGGTATCAACGCCGCCGGCGGCAGCTCCAACGGCACTGATAACGGACAGGGTCAGGATAACTTCGGACCCGGCGGACAGTTCGGCGGACAACCCGGAGGACAGCCCGGCGGACAACCGGGAGGACAGCCCGGAGGACAGCCCGGACAACAGCCCGGCGGTAATCAGAACACAGGCAACTATTCGCTCAACATCTACGGCGGTACATTCTATGTGGATTGTCTCGGCGACGGACTTGACTCAAACGGCGCTCTCAACCTTCTCGGAGGAGATATCACCGTGCTCTCAATGCAGGGCGGCGGCGACAACTCTCCCCTCGACGCGGACGGCGCAATTACCCTGAACGGCGCGACTGTATTCGCCGCGGGCTCACAGGGTATGGGAGTAAACATCTCGGGCTCCAACCAGAAAACTGTCACAAGCACTTCTTCATATAACGCGGGTACTGTCATCAACATCACAAGCGGCGGCAGCGTTCTCGCAAGCGAAAAGCTTGTCCGCAGAATCAGCTATCTGCTCTATTCATCGCCCACACTCACCTCGGGCAGCGTGAGCACAGGCTCAAGCGTGGACAACTGCAAGTCAAACGCTCCCGACTCGCACAGCTATGACAACGGTACTGTAGTAAGCGAGGCGACCGCAGATTCCACAGGTCTTATCAAGTACACCTGTTCCGACTGCAACAAGGTCGAGTACAAGACAATTCCCAAGCTCTATGAGGCAACCGAGTACACCGAGAGCGAGGAGGAAGCAACCACCGAGCCGACTACTCAGGCGGCGACAAAGGCTCCCACACTGACCTACACCAGAAAGTCAGTATCCGCAGGCTCAAGCTTCACACTCGCGGTCAAGAACAAGGGCTCAAACAACGTGACCTACACCTCATCGAACACAAAGGTCGCGAAGGTCAGCTCAAAGGGCGTCGTAACGGCGCTCCAGAGAGGAACGGCAATTATCAAGGTCAAGGTTGGCTCCAAGACGCTTTCCTGCAAGGTGACGGTGACCAACAATCCTGTCATCAAGCGCGGCAAGACCTATCTCAGCCAGACCAAAACCTACACAATCAAACAAGGCAAGACCTACACCTTCAAGCTCTACCGCAAGGCGTCCTCAATCAAGAACACCTACACGAGCTCAAACAGCAAGGTTGCAAAAATCACCTCGGCAAAGACCTCTTCCAAGCTCACTATCAAGGCGCTTAAAAAGGGCACAACCACAATCAAGGTCAAGGTGAACGGCGTCAAGACGTTTAAGATAAAGGTAAAGGTTGTATAATCATCACATATCGGGGCAGTCTTCGGGCTGTCCCGACTTTTGCTTTACATTCTCTCACCGATAATGTATCATAGGGAAAAGGGGAGTGATACTATGTTTTTCAGGAAAAAGGAGATAACCTCGTTTTCAAAAATCAACCTCAGAATTTCGGGAATGCGCCTGACCGAGGTTTACGAGATAATCAACAAGGGTGAGTCAGCCGAGCTCACGCTCTTTTTTGTCAACTACAGCTCGGGAGAGAAAGCGCTTGTTCCTCAGAAATCCGCCGAGGTTGAGCTCAGTGAGTTTGTCGGGCTCCTCAACGATTGGAATATCCTCGGCTGGAACGGTTTTTTCGGTCCCAATCCGCGCCACGTCCGCGACGGCTATATGTTCCTCCTTGAGGCGGAAATCAACGGAGAAAAGGTCCGTGCCGAGGGCTCCAACAACTTTCCGAAGCATTATCACGAGTTCGTAAATTATTGCAGAAATATTTTAAATTAGTTATTTATTTAAGCTTTTTTTAAAGTTAGGGGGTTAGAATACAATCAAACAAAGGAGGCAGGCGTTATGAAATCCTATATCAAGCAATCTTTGAGTATTCTTTCTCTCATCACGGCATTATCCGTGACGGTCGCTCTCAGCGGCTGCGGCTCCAAGAGCTCAACGTCATCCTCGGCGACCTCGGCTTCGGTGGTAGAAACCACAGCCGAAACCACAACCGAGAATTCACAGACGGTTGAGGTCAAGTCGCAGAAGCTTTCCGAGGACGACATCACAATTAAGGACACCGTCTCAAACGACGAGGACGGAGCTCACGCGATTACCGCTGACGGCGAGACCGCAAGCTACTCAGGCAGGCTGGGGAACAGAGGGCTCCAACGGCGGTCAGGTCAATCTGAACGCGACGAACCAGACGATTGACGGCGACATCATCGTGGACAGCGTCTCGACGCTCAACCTCTATCTCAAGGAAAGCTCAAGCTTCACGGGCGCAATCAACTCCGACGGCGAGAGCGGCAGCGTATATGTAGAGATTGAGGACGGTTCAACCTGGACGCTGACGGGCGATTCATATGTGAGCTCGCTCACCTGTGCCAAGGGCAGCATAAACCTCAACGGTCACAAGCTCTACGTCAACGGCAAGGAATACAAATCGGGAACAGCTTCCACAGGCGAAGCGATGGAAATCACGGTTTCATCTTCCTCGGGAGCTCCCGACGGCAACAAGCCCGAGGGCAATCCTCCCGCAAAGCCCGATTGACAGCGTTTGCTTCGGAGCCGAGACAAACAAGTTCCAGATTCAGAAGCAGGAGAAGGCAGGTCTCGACAGCGCAATCGTCAACAGCGCGTTCGACGGTCTCACAAGGGGCTTCTCCAAGTTCGGCGGAATGGTCGGCGACAAGGCTAAGGAATGCGAGCGCCTCGTCGTTGTAACCGCGGCTGTTCTCGGAATCGTTGTGCTTTACAATCTCGGAATAATGAGCTATGTGGAGCGTTCGCGCGAGCTCGCGACCTTGAAGGTTCTCGGCTTCCGCAACCGCGCAATCGGAAGGCTTTTGATTTCTCAGAATATCTGGCTGACCTTTTTCGGCGTAATCATCGGACTTCCCGCGGGCGTCGGAGTATTGCAGATTCTTCTCACAGCGCTTGCGGGCGAATATGAGATGAAGCTTATGCTCGGCGTGACGACCTACACGGTGTCTGTCCTTCTGACCTTCGGCGTTTCGCTTCTGGTCGGTCTGATGGTAGCGCGCAAAAACAAAAAGATTGATATGGTCGAAGCGCTCAAGGGCACGGAATAAACACAACGGCGGCGTATTTGCGAAAGGTACGTAAAAACAGCATTGCGCCGCCTTGTGCCTCTCGCGAAAAATATGTAAAATCAGGGCTTGACAAAACAAAAAAAGGCTGTTATACTATCTCGGTAAGGTCAGGCTAACCGCCTGACTTTTATAGTTTGCTTCAAGGTTAGTCTATGCTAACTGTTTTACCGAGGGAAAGTAAATGGAACGTAATCAAAAGGTAGAGGATTATATGAAAATCATCTGTCGCTTCAGAGAAAACGGCTCGGTGCGCGGAGCGTTTATCGCGCGTGAGCTGGGAGTATCAAAGCCGACGGTGTCTATCGCGCTCAAAGGAATGGAGGCGGCGGGTTACCTTATCCTTAATCCTGACCGTACCATTGAACTGACGGAAAAAGGCGAAAAAATCGGTAATGACGTCATAAAACGGAACGAAGCCATCTCGGGCTTGCTGACTGATTTGGGCGTTGATAAAAAAACAGCGGATGAGGATGCCTGCGTTATGGAACACGGAATCAGCGACGAGTCGCTTAGGGCGATTGTCGAGCTGAGGCAGTTTCTGCGGGTTGTCCGCGCGTCGTCTTCTTTTGAGAAGAAGGACGATTAATTTTTGGTTATACGGTTAGCATAAACTAACTATTTATAAATAACAGAAAAGGGGTATTGCTATGCCGCTTACTCTCGCCGCTGTCGGCGAAGAAATAATTATCAAACGAATCGGCGGTAACGCCGACGTCAGGGCACACCTGCAGAATCTCGGTTTTGTATCGGGTGCCGCTGTCACGGTTGTCAGCTCTATGGGCGGCAATCTGATTGTCAATGTCAAAAATGCGCGTATTGCCGTCAGCAGGGAAATGGCGCAGAAGATATTTGTGTAAAAGGAGGTTTATTATGAAAACACTCAGAGACGTTGCCGTCGGCAGCTCCTGCAAGGTAAAGAAGCTCCGCGGTGAGGGTGCTGTTAAGCGCCGTATTATGGATATGGGAATCACAAAAGGAGTCGAAATCAAGGTGCAGAAGGTTGCTCCCTTAGGCGACCCTATGGAGGTCACCGTCCGCGGCTATCAGCTTTCTATCCGTAAGGCTGACGCTGAAATGGTAGAGGTTGAATAATTTTTTAACCACAAGGTTAGATATAGCTAACTCAAACTGTAGAAATGAGGAAATGAAATGAAAATTAATATTGCTTTAGCGGGCAACCCGAACAGCGGAAAAACAACGCTGTTCAACGCGCTGACAGGTGCCAACCAATTTGTCGGCAACTGGCCCGGCGTTACCGTAGAGAAAAAGGAAGGCAAGCTGAAGAAGCACAGCGACGTTACCGTTACCGACCTTCCCGGTATTTACTCGCTTTCTCCGTACACAATGGAGGAGGTCGTCGCGCGTAACTACCTGATTGACGAGCGCCCCGACGCGATTCTGAATATCGTTGACGGCACGAACCTTGAGCGAAACCTGTATCTGACGACGCAGCTTTGCGAGCTGGGAATCCCCGTTGTTATCGCAATCAATATGATGGACGTTGTGGAGAAAACAGGCGTCAAAATCAACACATCCGAGCTCAGCCGCGCTTTGGGCTGCAAGGTTGTTGAAATCTCCGCGCTGAAGGGCAAAGGCATTAAGGAAGCCGCCGAAGCGGCAATAACAGCAGCCGAGAGCAAAAAGCCTGTTCCCAAGCACCCGTTTGAGGGCTCGGTTGAGCACGCGATTGCTCATATCGAGGAAGCCTGTGTGCATGAGCTTCCCGAGGAACAGCAGCGCTGGTACGCGGTCAAGATTTTCGAGCGCGACGACAAGGTTATCGAAAAGCTCGGACTCAGCGAAGGCACATTGAAACACGTTGAAAACGACATCAAGTGCGTTGAGGAAGAATACGACGATGACGCCGAAAGCATCATCACCAACGAACGTTACGTTTATATCAGCAAGATTATAGGCGGCGTTTACAAGAATAAACAGAAGGGTAAGCTCTCGACATCGGATAAAATCGACAAGGTTGTCACCAACCGCTGGCTCGGTCTGCCGATTTTCATTCTTGTTATGTTCCTTGTTTACTATATCGCGATGGTCGGTGTAGGTAAGGGCGCGACCGACTGGGCTAACGACGGCTTGTTCGGCGACGGTTATCACCTCGTCGGAATCGGCGACGCTGAAGCTGAAGAGCACGCCGATGCTGTAGGCGTGCTGGAAGGCGTAGCGGGAGTTGCAGGTGATAAGGCACTTTCCGACGCGCTTGACTTTGAGAGTGAAGATTATGACGCCGCCAAGGCTGTGTCTGCCGTTAAAACCTTTGCGGCAAACGTAAAGGACAGCGCGGAGTTTACATACGAATCAGAGGATGAGGATACGCTTGAGGTCGGCGAAGAAACCGTTACAGGCAAAGACTTCAAGGATGCCGCCGAGGTTTTCGAGAAGAACGAAGGCAAGCCAAATGACCCTGCCGAGTTCGGAATCTGGGTTCAGGGTGTTCCGAAGATTGTGGAGGGCTGGCTCGAAGCAGCTAACGCACCCGAGTGGCTCTCGGGACTGATTCTTGACGGAATTATCGGCGGCGTAGGCGCCGTGCTCGGATTTGTACCTCAAATGCTCGTACTGTTCCTGCTGCTCGCTTTCCTTGAAGCCTGCGGTTATATGGCGCGTATCGCCTTTGTACTCGACCGAATTTTCCGCCGCTTCGGTCTTTCGGGTAAGTCGTTTATCCCGATTCTGATTGGTACGGGCTGCGGTATCCCCGGTATTATGGCGTCGCGAACAATTGAGAATGAGCGCGACCGACGTATGACTATTATGACGACAACCTTCATTCCCTGCGGAGCAAAGGTTCCCTTTATCGCAATGATTGCGGGCGCTATTTTCGGCGGCTCGCCGTGGGTGAGCACAGGCGCGTACTTCATCGGTATGGCGGCAATTATCGTCTCGGGTATTATGCTCAAAAAGACAAAGCCGTTCGCGGGTGAGCCCGCTCCGTTTGTTATGGAGCTTCCCGCTTACCATATGCCGACAATCGGCAACGTGCTCCGCTCAATGTGGGAGCGCGGCTGGTCGTTCATCAAAAAGGCGGGTACAATCATCCTGCTTTCAACTATCGTTCTCTGGTTCCTGAGCCGCTTCGGATTTGTTGACGGTTCCTTCACAATGCTCGGTGAGGATGAAATCAGCAAGAGTATGCTCGCGGCGTTCGGCAACGGAATCGCCTGGATTTTCTCACCTCTCGGCTGGGGTAACTGGCAGGCGGCTGTGGCTTCGATTACGGGACTTATCGCCAAGGAGAACATCGTCGGCACAATGGGCGTTCTGTACGGCGGCGGAGAGCTCAGCACTTGGGCGACGCTCGCAAGCGTATTCACAAGCGTAACAGGCTTCTCCTTCCTCGTGTTCAATCTGCTGTGCGCTCCCTGCTTTGCGGCTATGGGCGCAATACGCCGTGAAATGAACTCAGCAAAGTGGACAGCGTTCGCTATCGCGTATCAGTGCGGCTTTGCCTATGTAATCGCGCTGTGCATCAACCAGATTGGCGGAGCGTTCACAGGCAGCCTGAACGTCATCGGATTGATTGTTTCAATCCTGCTGATTGCGGGTATGCTGTTTATGCTCTTCAAGCCGTATAAGGAAGCGAGCAAGCTTAAAATAAGGGGCTGATTATATGCTTGCTTGGATTATAAGCAATTTTTGGACAATCATTATCTGCGCCGTGCTGATAGGCATTGTTGCCGCGATTATATTCAGTATGGTAAAAAAGAAAAAGCAGGGCAAATCCGTGGTCTGCAGCTGCGGAAACTGCAAGGGCTGCGCCATGCAAGGCTCCTGTCATAAAAAATAACACAAACCACAAGAGCGCAAGCGTTTCCAAAACGGTTAAAATTAAAGTGAAATAATTCAAGCTATAAGGAAGCAGACACGGACAATTCCGCGTCTGCTCCTTTTTTGTGCCGCGGCAAACTGATGCAGTGCATCAGTTTCAAAAAACAACTGAGGCAGCAAAAACCCAGTGTTTATGCGGCTTTGCGGCACTTGCATCAGTTGCATCAGTTTTTTGGACTATAGGGTGCGAAAAAAACTTCAAAAAAACTTTTTCGAAATTTGCACAAAACTATGCAAAAATCGGCGTTTTTTCGGGATAAGTGAAGGGGTTTTTCTCCTTACACTTATACGAAAGGAGGCTTGGATTATGAATCAAAGCGATATCACAAAGAGATATCCGAGCGTTTTTCAGATTAAGGACGGCTGTATCTACCGAAAATCAAGCTCGAAAAACGGCGAAAAGGTAACCAGACTCTGCAACTTTGCGCCGTTCATTTCGGTAGAGAAAACCGTCGACGACGGAGCGGAGGAGGTCAAGCTCCTGACTCTATCGGGCATTCACGCTGACGGAAGCGTTCTTCCCGAGGCTGACGTGAGCGGAGCCGAGCTCGGCAGCTTCAACTGGCTGATACAGAAGTGGGGAGCGAAATGTATTCTCGAGGTCGGTTCGTCCGTCAAGGAATATGTCCGCTATCTGATTCAGCAGACAGCAAAGTACGCTCAGCAGATAATTGTGTTTGAGCATACGGGCTGGAAGAAGATTAACGGCGAGTGGCATTTCCTTCTGCCTGCCGACGATATGTACGATGTTCAGCTCAAGGGCAAGCTCGCGTCGTATTGCAAGGAAAACTCGTTTGACGTTTCGGATTTGAAGGCGGCGTATAAGCTCACGGAGCTTCCGCCCGCTCCGAGGGAGATTATCCTCACGCTGCTCGCGTTCACCTTCCTCACTCCGCTGGGTGAGTTTCTGAGACAGGCTGGCTGTATGCCTCGGTTCGTGCTCAACCTCATCGGCAGAACGGGAACGCGCAAGAGCACGCTGGCGGCGCTGTTTCTTTCGTTTTTCGGCAGCTTCAATTCGGGAAACCTTCCGCTGAGCTTCCGCGATACGGCGAACAGTATTATTCACAACTCATTCGCGCTGAAGGATGTGCTCACCTGCATTGACGACTTTCACCCGAGCGGACGCGACGACGAGAAAAAGCTGACCGCGACGGCGCAGTCGATTATGCGAGCCTACGGCGACAGAACAGGCAGAGGACGGCTCAGAGCCGACTCAACTTTAATGGAAGCCCGACCGCCTCTCGGCAACGCGATTGTGACCTCGGAGCTCCCTCCGAACATCGGCGAGAGCGGAACGGCGCGGTATTTCTCATTGAAGCTCAGGGACGGCGACGTTGACCTTCAGGCGCTCACAAGGTTTCAGCATATGGCTGAACAGGGTGTTTTCAGAAGAACAATGTTCGCCTACACGGAGTGGCTGA
This sequence comes from uncultured Eubacteriales bacterium, assembly GCA_900315785.1. Taxonomy (GTDB): domain Bacteria; phylum Bacillota; class Clostridia; order Oscillospirales; family Acutalibacteraceae; genus Ruminococcoides. The sequence goes on along the minus strand of ONAL01000003.1, from coordinate 2,786 downwards.
AAAGCTTCATAAACGACGGCAAGGATTCGGAGTATTCCCGTCTCCTGAAGCAGCAGTTCGAGCTGTACCGTGACGAGTTTATGAAGAACTCCGCCGAATGTCACGGCAGAGTGCCCGAGACCGTCGCGTGGCTCCGTATCGGAATGTATTTTTTTACGATGTTCCTCAAGGATTATGGTGTGACAGACAGTCAGAGAGCCGAAGCGCTCGAGGACGAGTTTGAAATTCTGCTCAATAATCTTGCGAACCGTCAGAGCGACCGCATCGAAAGCGAGAGACCGACAACGGTTTTTGTCAAGAAGATTTGCTCTCTGATTGAGTCTGAGGCTGTCTCGGTCGTTCACCTGAGGGTCAAGGAGCAGTTTGTGCCTCACAACTTTATCGGCTGCGAGGACGACGAATATCTGTATCTCAACAGAGAAACCGCTCACCGAGCGGTCAGAAAGCTTTGCGACGAACAGGGCGAGAGCTTCTCCGTCTCGTGCGCCGCTCTTGTAAAACAGCTCGCTGAGGAGGGCTTGATAAAGACTCTCCAGAGCGGCAACACGGTCTCACTGAGGTTCGCGGGAAAGAATCGAAGGTATATAGCTCTCAGGAAAAAAGCGATTGAGTTCATTCTGAACGAAGAGTAAGTCAATTCGTAATTACCTGTTCGGATAAGTCCTCCGCCGCACCCTATAGTCCAAAAAACTGATGCAACTGATGCAAGTGCCTCAAAGCCGCATAAACACTGAGTTTTCGCTGCCTCAGTTGTTTTTTGAAACTGAGGCACTGCATCAGTTTTCGGAGTTTTTTTACATTACGGCAGAGCTGCTGTACGGATTGCACAAATACGCAAATGAAAATTTGTACAACACTTTATCGTGATAATATGGTACAATGAACGTAAACAGATTAAGGAGGGATTCTTATGTTTAAAAAACCGTTGAGTATTATTCTCGCTCTGCTTATGGCGGTCAGCGTGTTCGCTGCCGCGCCGATTACCGCGAGCGCTAACGAAATGCTTCAGTTAATCGACGAGCTCTTCGTCAGCGGAGTTGTTCAGCCCGTTGTCGGCGTCAGCCCCGAGAAGAATATGAACGCCCTGAGAATTGACGTCGATGGCGTTTCGGTCTACGGTATGAGCTGGTCGAAGATTAACACCCCGAAAATCGACAGTATGACTTCCTCGGACGTTTTTGAGGAATTAGGCGAGTACAGAGTAAGAATTTATCTGCAAGCCGAACCGGGAAATAAATTCGTTCTCAACGACAAGGATTTCCCCGACGTGACCGCGAAGATTAACGGTCTGAACGCGTCGGTTGCCAAAATCAACGGCAGGGAACCGTCGGAGTACATCTGTCTGGCTTGCTTGTTCGTGCCCGCTCAGCCGACTGTGCTCGATTCTGTCGCGCTTACAGGGCTTGATGAGCCCGAGGACGGCGAGAACCCCGATTTTACCGTCACCGCTCCCGAGGGCGTAACGGTTGACAGCGTTGACTGGCAGAAGTCAGGTCAAATGCTTGACGCGTCCGATACCTTTACAGGCGGCGAAACATACACCGCAAGAATATTCCTGTCCGCAAATCCCGGCTATAAGTTTGCCGTAGACGGAGCTGACACCGCGGTTTGGGCGACGATTAACGGAAGAACGTCAGGCATAAATAAATATGACAGCTATGAACTTTCGGACAAAATCTGCGTCGCTCTCGGCTTTTTGGCTCCTACCGAAATGTCGACAATCACAGATATCGAAATAACGGACGTTCCCGCGCCTGTCCCGGGTCAACAGCCCTCATACGAGGTAAACGCCCCGTGGTTCGTTGATTACGAGGCGGTCTGGAATACTGGCGAGACGGGACGCTTTGACTACAATTCAAAGTACAGCTTAAGTCTGTATTTGTACTCGAAGTCAGGCTGGAATTTCGCAGTCGATGAAGAGGGCGAGCCCGCCGTTAACGTCACAATCAACGGTCAGCCCGTCGAAGTACTAAAAGTCCACGGCGAAAAACCCTCCAAGCAAATCTGGGCTGGCTATGCAATCTTCAAAACTCCGGGAAACCCCGCTGACCCCGCGGATATTACATCGGTAAGCATTGCGGACGTTGCCGTTCCCAGAGCAGGCGACGTCGCCGAAACAACCTTCTCGACAACAACCGAGGACATTACGGTTGACGGCAGTACAATTCAGTGGTGGGACAACACAGCCGAGAGATTTCTTGAAGAAGGCGACAAGTTCGACGCGGGCAGTCAGTACACCGTGACCTTCACGGTAACAGCCGACGATGGCTACAGGTTCCCCTTGATGGACGGAGCTCCCGACGTCAGGTCATTCGTAAACGGCAAGCCTGCAGAGACCCGTTCCGTCGACGGCTATGACAAGAAAATGGTAATCAAAGTCTCACTCACATTCCCGACAGTTAAAGAGCCCGAAGCTCCCGAGAGCGGCTCGGACATCGGCAATTTCAAGATTACGGGCATTAAGAACAAGACCTACACGGGCAAGGCTCTTACCCAGAACATTACAGTCAAAGACCCTGAGGGTCACGCGCTCACCGAGGACGTCGACTTTATCGTAACCTACAAGAACAACACGGACGTCGGCACAGCTTACGCGGTAATTACATCCGCGGGCGATTATGAGGGTTTTTTCATTAAGACCTTTAAGATTACAAAGGCGAAGAACCCCGTCAGGGTCGCAGCCAAAAAGTCCGTAACAGCCAACTCGAAGAAAGCGACGACAATCAAGAAGGCTGTCGCCGTCACAAAGGCTCAGGGCAAGGTCACCTACAAGACCGACAACAAGA
>ONAL01000012.1 GCA_900315785.1 uncultured Eubacteriales bacterium | reverse complement strand
CAAAAGACCTACGACAACGAAGAATGGGTATACCGGGCGATGGAAGCGCAAGGCTTTATCAGGGATGAAAACAGCTTTTTCCAAGTGCCTAATGACAGAAATATCCAAATGCAGATCCCGACAGAGCTTATCCCTAAATGCCCCGATGATGGCAGCGACGTTGTAATGAATCTCAGAAGTGACGACACTTTTGTCGAAGATGAGGGCTGGCACAGAGCGTCAGCGGCGTATGCCGACTTTCTCAAAAAGCACGAGAACGATCACGTCCTCTATCTGGAGCTCGGCGTCGGCTCAAATACGCCTGTGATAGTAAAATATCCCTTCTGGCAAATGACGCTTACAAATGATAAAGCGACCTATGCTTGCCTCAATTACAGCGAAACATACTGCCCCGAAGAGATCGCTGTGCAGTCGGTTTGCCTTGACGGGGATATAGGTGAAACTTTCGCACAAATAAAATGTGCGTGAAATATAATCAACAGGGCGGTGAAAATCGCCCTGTTTCTTTATGGACAAAGTCAGCTTTTTCTGATATCATCTAAAGAGGAGAAATGGTATGTATGAAAGAACACATTTTCACTTGTGCTCTCTCAGAGGAAAACTAATATGGAGATATGGAATCCGTGGCACGGCTGCCACAAGATCAGCGAGGGCTGTCTGAACTGCTATATGTTCCGCAGGGACTCGATGTATGACAAGGACAGCAATATCGTGACAAAAACATCGACCTTCAACGCCCCTGTCAAGCGAAGTCGTGGAGGCAGTTATAAAATGCAGGAGAGCGGCACGGTCTACTCCTGTATGACCTCCGATTTCTTTATTGAAGAAGCGGACGAATGGCGCAAAGAGGCGTGGGCTTTTATCCGTGAACGCGGTGATCTCAATTTCTGCATTATCACTAAACGTATCGAGCGTTTTGAGGTCAGCCTACCTGACGACTGGGGAGACGGCTATAATAACGTAACCATCTGCTCAACCTGCGAAAATCAAAAACGCGCCGACGAGCGATTGCCGATACTGCTCAGACTACCGATCAAACATCGAAGAATCATCCACGAACCGATGCTGGAGCAAATCGAGATTGAGCGGTATCTGGAGAGCGGAAAAATCGAACAGGTCACCTGCGGCGGTGAATCGGGAGATAACGCCCGACCGTGCCACTATGAATGGATACTGAACACACGTGAACAATGCCTGCGGACGAATACGCCCTTTTACTTCAAACAGACCGGCGCGAGGTTCATCAAGGACGGCAGGTTGTATCTTATCAAACGAAAAGACCAGATCTCGCAGGCAAGAAAAGCCGGGATCAATTTATAGAGAAAAGCCTGCTGACCGATTCGATCAGCAGGCTGCGCTTATTGATAGATCATTTCATTATTTACGATTTCCTCTGCGCGGTTGCGGATATTGTTCATCTTCCGCACCCACTGCATTTGATCCTTTGCTTTGAGCTGTTCGGTCACCCCCTCACGCTCTGCTATCTGTTTTACTAACCGAAAGAACATATCCTCCGCCAGTTTATCAATCTCAGCCAAGTGAGCGGTCAACTTGCCTTTGGTCAACAGATTTGTGTAAAGGATTTTTCGGTTGTGCTCCAAATATCGAAGATGTCGCTTGCCAAAAATTCCTATTTCAACCTTTGGCTGTTCGGGAAGTTTTAGGTCGGGTAAGAGATAATCGCCTTGCTGTGTATATGTAATCTTATTTGTCATAATCTTTGTCCTCCATAATAGTCGAAAAAGTGATAGTTAAAAAGTCAGTGTTTATGCGGCTTTGCAATAGCGGTTTAGAGGGGGGGTTAAGGTATTATCATTACCACCCTCAAAAGATGCAAATATGCCTATTGCGGGCATTTGCTGACCACCTTGATTTTTTTGATTTTTGCATTGGCTGCCTTAATTAATACTTCATCAACAAGGTCTGTATACCTGCCCTCAGCAATCAACTTGTTTCTCAAATCATTTAGACTGCCGATCAACAGACGCCTTTCTTCGCTATTTAGGTAGATGTGATATTTTATGTCCTTCATTTGTAAAACCTCCGTAAGTTTATATTTTATCCTACAAAATCAAACTATCCGACTGTTTCACATAAGACCTTCTTTATTGCTAACACCCCGTGGACTGTTTTTAGCCCGTCGCTTTTATGAACGGTAAAGCTATGCACAATGGCAACAGGCGAAACGTAACGTCGGACAAGATGGAGAGCAGTTATCTTCACTCAACAGAGATAACGGGGCTCGAATTCTATCTCACCAAAATATTGTCGTTGCTCGTCGCAGCTAAAGCTGCTTCCTTCAACTCCTTATTTTGGAGAGCGCTTTTGCTCCCTTCATCCGCCACAGGCGGCGGTCGCAACGCTACATTAAGAAAACAGTCCTGCGGACTGTTTTTAGCCCGTCGCTTTTATGAACGGCAAAGCTATGCACAATGATAACCCAAATATTAAAATGAGGCTGACCAAAAAGTCAGCCTCAACTTAGTTTACCATGAAATGTAACAATGCTCGTTAATTCTCTCTCCCCTTATACTCCAGACATAGCATTGTCAAATCGTCAAACTTTTCCGCGTCCTGAACAAATTCATCCACGGCTATTCTGACATTGAGCAGGGTTTGCTTAGTATCAGCGTCGGGGTTTTCATTTAGCGCGTTAAGCATACGCTCATTTGTGAAGAGTTCTTCTTTTGCGTTAGTAGCTTCGGGTATGCCGTCGGTATACAAGAACAGCTTTGAACCAGGCTTCATCGTCAATTCGTATTCCTTGTACCTCATACCGCTCATTCCACCGATTACGAAGCCGTGCTTATCCTTAATCAGCTCGTATTTTCTGTCGGGAGCTTTCAGCACAGGATACTCGTGACCCGCGTTTGCCGCAACCAGCTTGCCTGTGGAAATCTCGAGAATTCCAAGCCAGACGGTGACAAACATATCAAGCTGATTGTTAGCGCAAATGGAATTGTTCGTATCCTTCAGTATTTCAGCGGGAGTTTTTCCCATAACCGCGTTATTCTTCAGAATAATTTTTGACGCCATCATAAACAGCGCCGCGGGGATTCCCTTGCCCGAGACATCCGCCATAACAACGCAAAGGTGGTCGTCATCCACGAGGAAGAAATCGTAAAAATCTCCGCCGACCTCTTTTGCGGGAGTCATTTTCGCGAAAATATCAAACTCATCTCTGTCGGGAAATGCGGGATAATCATTCGGAAGCATACTCTCCTGAATCCGAGTTGCCATATCGAGCTCGGTGCTGACGCGCTCCTTCTCCGCTGCAGCCCTTGTAATATTATCGATATACTCCTGAATCTGCTCTTCCATACGGTCAACCGAACCCGCAAGCATACCGATTTCATCAATATTGCTTATCGACTCAGTCAGCTTCTTTTGAGAAACAGTATTCTCTGTCGAGAAGCGCGTCGCTTCACCTGAAATCAGCTTGAGCGGCCGCAATAGCGTACGATGCAGGAAAATGCTCTGAACGAGAATTACGATAATAACGAGACAGATTAGCGTTATAATAATCTTACTAATAAAACTGTTGCGCATTCTTGCGAGGATATCCATCTGTCTTTGAACGCACAAAAGCGCTTTTACCTTTCCGTCGCTTCCCTTGAGCGGAACCATCATAGTGATGTGGGAGCCTGTCTCGATATAACCCTGGTCGCGTATTACCATTTCACGCTCTGATTTCTTTTCGCAGAGCGCTCTGTATTTCTCCTTATATTCATCATTGGTGGTTTCCCTGTGATAACCGAAATCATACACTTTGTATGTACTTTCGTGGTTTATGGTCGAGAAAATGAAATCGATGTGGGCATAATCCTTGGTATCGGGGATTATCACATAAACAAATGTCGCGCCCGACGAATTGCAGATTCTGTCCAAATCGTTGAGCACCTTTGTGTACTTTTCGCCTTTTCCACCACTCTGAACATATTCGTCCATATCATCGGCGTCAATACGCTGAGAAGCTATTTTCGCCGTAAGATACGCACCCTCGGAGTACTGCTGAAGAAGCGCGTCTGAAAGAGTATTGTAACCTATGGTCAATACTATTGCCGAAAAGAGCACAAGCAGTATGACTATACCCAAAATGCTTTTCACTGTAGCGTGTTGTCTGATTTTTTTCATAATTCATTCCTTACCGTTAATACTTAACGCAAATTACCGCTGCGTTTCTATAACTAATTATTACACAATCGGACATTTCAGGCAAGCACTTTTTGAAAACTTTATCTATGACTTCAAAAACTGCCGTACTTTACCTAAACAAATGCAGAATATATTAAAAACCTGTTGATTTATTACTATAGCTTTGATATACTCAAATTAACGAAAGGATGGGATATTTATGAAAAAACTGATATCAATTACCCTTATCTGTTTACTTCTCATATCGTGCGTGACTGTAGCGGCAAGCGCGAAGGTTGAGAAATCGGAACTGCCATTTGAGCTCATACCCTCAAAAACAGTGTCTATGAGCAAGGTATATGACGACACCTCGACCGATATGAATTTCTCTTACAGCATGGAAAGCGATATGATTCAGTTCATGCAGAACTGCGATGATGAATCAAAAAGAGAAGCAATTATGAAACGCTACGGTGTTGAGGATATGTATATCAACGCTCAGATTGACTGGGCAATCGATGATCCCACCGACTGGCATCAGAATGAGTTCTGGAACGATAATGAAGGAACGCGCAGCTTCGGTCTGGGATATGACAGCGACGCGCGTCCGCGAACCGCCGAGTGGGATGTTATTTATGCAGGACCTGACGCTCAGTCAACAAATGAATGCTGGATTACACGCTACGCAGGCAACCCGCTTGACCCGACTGAATCACGCTGGAACGGCACTGATTACGAGGACGGCGTTCACGCTATCGGTATGAAGGATGTGCTCAAGCCTGACCAGTATACAGTCGTCGAAGCTGAACCGGGCGATGGCAGAGTTGTTATTGACTACACCAAGCACACTGTTTACGCGCGTATGCGTTACTACGTTGTAACATCAACTCCTAAGTTTGACGAGCTGAATCAGGTAGTCGGTTATGACACGAATTATCTGTTCTCCGACTGGTCAAATGCCGCTGCATACGGCAAGGACGCTTCGAACTGGACTCCGCCGAGCGCCGACACGCTTGAGGCTCCCGTGATTTCCAATCTGACGGTTTCCTCCGAGACCTTCAACGACTACCCCATTGTAGCGTACTCGCAGACTGTTTCGGATGAGCTCAACAAAAGCCTTACCGAAGTCACCGCACACGGCGGCACAATCCGCATAGAGACCGAAGCTCGCGTCAAGGGCACCAAGGAATGGAAATCCCTGCAGGGTGATTTTGATGTCAAGAGCGGCTGGAATGAGTCGGATATTCTGGCAATTAACGGCAGCTTTGAGGACGGAACAGGCAAGCCTATTCCCGCGGGAACAGAGATTGAGTTCAGAGCGCGCTATTGGTGCTCACTGAGACTTGAGTTTGGCGGAGATATAATTGATGAATTCTATTCACCGTATTCCGATGTTCTCACCGTAACCTTTACAAAGGACTATGCTGCAGACCACAAGCCTTCAACCGGCGGCGATGACCCTAAACCCGAAAAGCCAATCAAAGACCTTGACGCAGGCGCAACTAAAACTCAGGTCGAAGACTTCATCACAAGCTTAAAGTCCGACGCTGACCCCAAGGGCAGCACGTTTGGTATTCTCTCGGCTAAGCATAAGAAGTCAGCGAACAACTCAATCACAATCTCCTGGAACAAGGTAAAAGGCGCAAAGACCTATGTAATCTACGGAAACAGATGCGGCAAGAACAAGCCCTATAAGTATCTTACAACTGTGACAAAAACCTCGTACACACAGAAGAAGCTCAACAAGGGAACGTATTACAAGTACCTTGTAACCGCGTTCAACAAGAGCGGCAAGTCAATTTCGACAGCAAAAACGCTCCACATCGCCACAAAGGGCGGCAAAGTCGGAAACTTCAAAAAGCTTACGACAGCAGCCAAGAAGGACAAGGTTTCACTCAAGAAGGGCAAGACCTTCAATCTCAAACCCAAGGCAGTTCCCGAGTCAAAGAAGCTCAAGGTGAGCGTTCACCGCAAGATTCAGTACGAGAGCTCAAACAAGAAAATTGCCACAGTCAGCGGCGGCAAAATAAAAGCTCAAAAGAAAGGCACCTGCTACATATACGTTTACGCTCAGAGCGGCGCCTTCAAGAAAATCAAAGTAACAGTTAAATAAATTCCATTTACAAGCACAAACGCCTTGAAGCCAAACTTCAAGGCGTTTTGTTTATATCATCTTAAACCGTCATCGGTATGCCGAATACGGTGATGATTCCGCACGGCATAAAGGGTGTGACAGTGTAGACCGCTGCCTCTGCGGCGGGAGCTGTAAAGGTCTGTTCAGTCGTATCGGAGAGCAGCTCTTCTCCCCTCTCAATACTGTAATTCACGCCTTTATCGGGAGACGAATAGGTCAGAACATCTCCATCGTCAGTTGTCTCTTTGGTTAGGTTATCGAGTGTAAGCTCGCCATAGAGGTTTGTATAACGTGAGTCGGTGTTTGGCTTTACACGGTAGAGAACCTCACTGCCGTCGGAACGGAAGTTGGTATATGCCTTCAAATCGACGTTATCATAAACAACCTTGACCTCTGCCTTGTCGTCCGATGTGTTGAAGGAATTGCCCGAAATAAGCAGGGTCTTTCTGTCAGTCAAAGCTGAAGCCGAGCCGTTGAGATAAATATTCTCGTTATTTGACCTGATGTTATTCTCGGTAATCGATGTGCTCAGGCAGTCAGCGGAAAGCCTTATGCCGTAGCCGCTGCTGTCAATAACATTGTCAGAGAACACCGCAGAATTAACGTTATTCAGGAAAACGCCGTTAGACTTTGCCGTAATTCTGTTTTCATCGGCAAAAATGCTGTCTGCCGACGCGACATAAACACCCTGTTTAGGGAGCACTACAGAGTTGTCGCTCATACTTAGGCTCGAGGTCTTTCCCGAAACGTAAATACCGTAATTGGAAGCTGAGAGGGTATTATACTCAGCGACGGTCTCGAGAGCGTCCTTGATTTCAATAGCCTTGCCTGAACAATTCTTGATAATATTGCTGTACAAGCCCGTTGCAGTGCCCTTATTAACTCTGATACCGACGCTCAAGACGTTATCAATCAGATTCTTGGAAGCGGAAACATTTGCGTTTCCGAAGCCAGAAGCAGGAACGGTGAGGTTTATACCCACGCTGTCCGAACGGTTTGCGTTATAAATAGAGTTAAAATCAACGACGGTGTTCTCACAAGCCTTGATTTCAAATCCGTTCGCTGACGACGCAATACTGTTTTTCAGGTCAACGCTGTTGTACTTCACAACGCAGTTCACACCGTAGTTGAGGTGAATGCCGACCGCGACGTTGCCCGAGATTGTGTTCGGTAACGGCTTTTTGCTTTCGTCAACACCGATGTGGACATTATAGACCTTGTATGTTCCCGACTTGGTGCCTGTTACATTATCATCCTCTGCGCAGTGCTCACCCAAAACACGGATTCCGCACTCACGAACGAGGATATCATCCTTTTCACGGATGTGAATATTGTTATCATAGATATAGTTATACGACGAAGCGACAAAGCTGTTGGACTCGTCTGCGGTGAGATTCTTCTTATTATAGAAATTGTAGCCCGAGCCTGTTGTCATATTGCGCATATCAACGCCGAGACCTACATTTGTCATCGTGTTGGAATAAATCTTGGAGTTTGTCCAGTAAATCGCGTATACGCACATACCCGCAATACTATCCATAGAGTTGTGGTGAACCGAGATATTATCAAAGTTCAGTCCCAAAACTGCGTGATGACTGCCGATAGCACGGAACTTGTTCTTGAAGCGGTTTTTGTAAATCTCGATATTCTTGCATGGAGTGTCGTCATATGCGGGAAAATACGGCATTGCCTCGGAATCATTTAGGTCAATCTGCAAGCTTTCGCGTCCGCCATCGTTGTCGATACCGTTGACGGACTTGGTGTTATAAAAATTATTGTTGTAAATCTTGGCGTCGCTTACGCCCGCAATCTCGATATCGTGGCAGTTGTAGTTGTTCTTGAAGCTCGCTTCCTTGACCTTGAGGTTAGTCATATGGGCAAATCGGAAGGTCGAGTGCATTTTGGTTGTATCCGATGAGCCAGCGTATTTAAAGTCGATTAGCTGTTCCCACTCGCCGCCCTTGATTGTTATGTTATAGGCTGATGTGTAGCCGTAGCCCGCGGACTTCTTTCCGTCAAAGCCGTTACGGAGCAGATTTCCGTAATATCTGAAATAGGAACCCGTAGCGTCAAGTACTGTGTTCGAATAGACCTTGATTGTCCTGTCCAGGCTGTAATGACCCTTCTGGACCGTAACTCGTGCGGTTTTATTTGCCGTAGCCTTCTTGCCCGCGGCTTCCAGCGCGGCATTCAGCGCCATTGAGAAGTTGTTGAAATACTTCTTGGCTGTGAAGGTTTTGCGGTAGGTACCGCATACGACCGTCGCCTTGCCCGTGTTATTGACATACTTTACCGCGGCTGAAACATTGAGTGAGCCGACGGAGAGCAGAAAGAGGGACGAAAGCAGAACGGGGATTGTTTTGGTTAGTTTTTTCATATTACTTCCTTTGGAAACCAATCATTTCAGACACATCACGGCGCACATTGTGCCGCGCTGTCCGTTTGTAGCCCTGTGCGACCAGAGCAGGTCGCTGTTGCAGCGCGTGCAGAGGTCGGAAAGCGTGATGTTCTCTGCCTTTACGCCTGCCTTTACGAGTATCTGGCGGTTGGTCTCGAGCAAATCGAGCATAAACTTATTATTCTCTTTCGGAAAAATAAACGTGGAATTATCCAAATCGGTAAGAGCGTAGAACTCGTCGGCGCAGGTCTTGTCCACCTCGTAGCAGCACTTGGAAATCGCGGGTCCTACGGCGCAGACTAAATCCTCGGGATTTGTGCCGAACTCCGCGGTCATTTTTTCGACCACCTTCTGACCGATTCTGCCTACGGTGCCGCGCCAGCCCGCGTGAGCCAGACCGATAGCCTTATTCTTGGTATCGACAAAGAAAAGCGGCGTGCAGTCGGCATAGTAGGTTACAAGAGTTACTCCCCTCTCGTTTGTGATAAGAGCGTCAACGCTCTGCATATCGCGCGGACGGTAAATGCCTACACCTCTGTCGGCTTTAGTAACCTTTCGGACAAAGGTGTGATGGTCCTGAGCCGAGGCTGTAAGGCTTTCGAAATCAAGTCCGACCGAGCCGCAAAGCCTGCGGTAGTTTTCGGTAACGCTGTCGGGATTGTCGCCGCGGTTGAACGCCATATTCATTGTGGAGAAGATGCCCTCGCTGACTCCGCCGAGACGTGTTGAAAAGCCGTGTTTAATGAAATTTATTTCTTCAAGAGAATTATATACCAAATACGGTACCGTATTCTCGTTTTTTAATGTCATAGTTTTACTGTTTATCAAAATAATCACCGTTTATTATTATATTCCATTGTTCAAAATCTTGCAAGATAATTTAATATTTGTTATACTATCCATATAATAAATGCAAAATGTGAAAGCAAGGTGATAGTATGAAATACAAATTATTCGGGGCGAATGTTGAGCCGAACTGCGCCTACTGCGATAATTTCAGCGCTGAGGAAACCAACTTCGGCTGTACAAAAAAGCGTGAAATCAAGGACGGCAAGTGCAGAAAATTCATCTACAACCCGACGCTCAGAATACCGAAAGCCGAAGCGCGTATGATGCATTTTTCAAAGGAAGATTTTGAACTGTGATATATGACTAAAGGGGAGCCCGAAAAGGCTCCCCTTTAGCTTTCCCGTTCAAACATTCAACTTTGGGAAAAATATTCAATATATAATTTTTCAATAATATTCAGAACCGTCAAAGTAGCCTGCAATGGACTTGAGGCGGATTGAAGCTCTGCTGATATGACGTGATACCGTTGAGGGATTCAAGCCGAGGGAATCGGCAATATCTACCATTTTTTTGCCGTTGAGATAATACTCAACAAGACAATAGCGCTGGCGCTCGGTGAGCTCGCCTGCAATCGCTCTTGACAACAGCGATTTCATAAGTTTGAGATTGCGCTTGTTCGTTCCTTTGCTGTTGTAAGCGTTGAGCGACGCTCTGTCATCACGCTCCTTATTATAGGTAATAACTTTATGCTGCATCTGTCGCCTTTCTCGCCCGTTCCTCGAGCAGCTTTGCGGTGTTTAGTACGTCGTAGTAGATGTACCTGTATGACGCTATGGTGGAGTTGATTTCTTCAAGATTAAGCTTATTGGCGGTTTTGAGCTCCTCCTCGAGCTTACGGATGTGTTTTAAGAGTTTTTCCGCGTCACGGTAATACTCCCGCGACCAAGTAAAATAATTCATATTCATCCTTCCTTTTGCTTCGCTTCGTTCGATTAATTATTTTACAAGTTTATTCGGGGCGTAATAAGCTTGTACAATAATTATAGCAGAACATTCGTTCGAAATCAATAGAAAATAGAATATTTGTTCGATTTCAGGGAGCTGTCCCCTTGTCAGGACTTTGGTTCTGAGTGCAAAAAAAGTCGGGAACAAAAGTCATCCTTCAAAGGAAGCTCTGTTCTCGACTTCGTGTTATTATATTAATCTTCCAGCTTGGGCGGTTCGTTTACCAACATTTTTTTCTGGATTGAGAGCCCGTCAAATTTGAGTCTGACGGAGATTCTGCCCGTAAAAATCTTTCGGCACTTGGGACAGCGGAACCTTGCGACAAAGTTCTTGTTCTTGACCTTAAAATGCGTTAGCTGCTCGGCTCTGATATGACAGTCGTCACAGATAAAATAGAGCTGGGACTTGTCCACGAGCGGATTGTTGATATCCGTAATCTGCTTGTTCTTGAACGTAATCTTGCGGTAGAACTCGTCGTCCGCGTCGAACACATAATCCCAAAACGCGTCCTTATCAAACGTGCTTTTGAGACATCTGAGACTGAGCTGCGCGTCGGTTGAGGCGCGGTGAAGCTCATTCTCGTCGCTCTTGATACCGATTAGCTCGGCGCAATTCATTAGTCCGAGCTGAGACGCGGGGTTATGAACTCCGAGCCTGTACTCGCAGTATTCCTGCAGATTGCAGTATTTTTTGAGAAACGGTATGCAGCTGTCACCCGTATAGTAATGGAAATTATCCATAAGCGTCAGTATATCCGAGGTTCCCCATGTGAGGATTACGCTGTCGCACGCAAAGCTTTCGAAACGCTCGCAGGCTTCACTGAAGCTTATGCCGTTTGAGAAAAGCTCGTCGTTGGAGATGTGAGTCAGCTCGGCGATGTGAGAGCTGAGCTTGCGACCGATTTCTGGCTTTACAAGCAGAGAAAACTCTGAGAGAAAATTCAGGTTTTCGTCAACCTTGACTGCGCCGAACTCGATTATCTCGTTGACATAGTGGTGAACCTTCTTGCTGTAGGAACCGTTCCACTCCAAATCCAAAATAACTATGTTCATATTCTTCCTTATTTTTTCCTGAACTGCTGCTTCATTCGCTGTTCCTTGGAAAGTATCATCTTTCTCATTCTGATGTTGTTGGGAGTTACCTCGACGAGCTCGTCGTCGGCGATAAACTCAAGGCACTGCTCAAGCGAGAGTGTCGTCGGGGGTGTGAGCTTGAGGGCGTCGTCGGAGCCCGAAGCTCGTGTATTTGTGATGTGCTTCTTCTTGCAGACATTGACGGTGATATCCTCGGACTTAGGCGAGGAACCGACAATCATTCCCTCGTACACGGGAACGCCCGCACCGATAAAGAGCCTTCCTCTGTCCTGAACCTGGAACAGTCCGTAGGCTACGCTGGTGCCTGTCTCAAAGGCTACAAGAGAGCCTGTGTGACGTGTGATAATCTCGCCCTTGAACGGCTCGTAGGAGTCAAAGACGTGGTTCATAATGCCGTTGCCGTTCGTATCTGTGAGGAATTCGGGACGGTAACCCATAAGACCTCTGGACGGAATACGGAACTCGATGTGAGTTGTGCCGCCCTGGCGTGTGCCCATATTTACAAGCTCAGCCTTTCTTGAGCCGAGCTTCTCCATAACCGCTCCGACGTAGGTCTCGGGAACCTCAATCATAAGGTACTCAATCGGCTCGCAGAGCACGCCGTCAATCATCTTGGTGATGACCTGAGGACGGGAAACCTGGAACTCGTAGTTCTCACGGCGCATTGTCTCAATCAGAATTGAGAGGTGAAGCTCGCCTCTGCCCGAAACCTTAAAGGTGTCGGCTGAGTCGGTTTCCTCAACTCTGAGCGCGATATTTGTCTCAATCTCCTTGAAGAGTCTGTCACGGATATTTCGTGAAGTCACATACTTACCGTCCTGACCCGCAAAGGGAGAGTTGTTTACCATAAAGTTCATTGTAACGGTAGGCTCGTCAATCTTGACAAACGGAAGCGGGTCGATGTTCTCGGTGTCGCAGATTGTCTCACCAATATTGATGTCGTCAATACCGCTTACGCAGACGATGTCACCGAAGGAAGCGCTCTCGCTCTCTACCCTCTTCAAGCCCTCAAACTGGTAAAGCTTTGAGACCTTGACGTTTGTCGTCGTGCCGTCACTGTGACAGAGCACTGCCTGCTGACCGTTCTTGACGGTACCGCGCTCAACTCGTCCTACGCCGATTCTGCCGATAAAACGGTCATAATCGATGTTGGAGAGCAGAAGCTGTAAACCGCCGTCGGGGTCACCCTCAGGAGCGGGAATCTCGTTGATAATAGCGTCAAAGAGAGGCGTCATATCGCCCTCACGAACATCTGGGTCGGTCGACGCAAAGCCGTCACGCGCAGACGCGTATACGACGGGGAATTCGAGCTGGTCGTCATCAGCGCCGAGCTCAATAAAGAGGTCGAGAACCTCATCGACAACCTCCTCGGGACGAGCTCCCGGACGGTCAATTTTGTTGAGCACAACAAGGGGCTTTTTGCCTAGGCCGAGCGCCTTTTTGAGCACGAAGCGGGTCTGAGGCATACAGCCTTCAAACGCGTCAACGAGCAGCACAACGCCGTCAACCATCATAAGAATACGCTCAACCTCGCCGCCGAAGTCGGCGTGTCCGGGGGTATCCACGATATTAATCTTTACGCCGTTGTACATAACGGCTGTGTTCTTGGAAAGGATTGTAATTCCGCGCTCGCGCTCGAGGTCGTTCGAATCCATAACGCGTTCGTTTACTTCCTCGTTCTCACGGAAAATTCCGCTCTGCTTCAGAAGCTGGTCAACGAGGGTTGTCTTGCCGTGGTCTACGTGGGCAATAATTGCCACGTTGCGAAGATTGTCTCTTTTACTCATAAAATCACCTTAAAATATACCAAATAAATATACAACAGTTTATTATATCACTTTAATGTAGAAATTTCAACTTTTATGTGGTAAAATAAATGCGGTGATAAAAAATGTCTAAAAAAGAGTTTACGAAGCGATTCCTTTTGTTTGTAATCGGGCTTTTCTTCTCGGGACTGGGAATCGCGTTCTCTAAAAGAGCCGACCTCGGTATATCGACAATCTCGTCTATGCCGAATGTTCTGAGCATAAAGTTTGACTTTATATCTTTCGGGCTCTGGTCGGCGGTTACAAACTGCCTTATGCTGCTCGGTCAGGTTATAATTCTAAGAAAGAATTTTAAACTCTTGCAGCTGTTACAGATTCCCCTGTCGTTCGTATTCGGCTGGTTCTGCGACATCGGTCTGTACATAGTTTCGTTCATACCTGTCCCGAATTACTTTGTCAGAATGCTGCTTACGCTTGCGGGCGTAGCGGTGCTCGGATTCGGAATTGCTCTGGCAGTCATTGCGAACATTCTCTATAATTCGGGCGAAGGACTGGTAAAAGCGATTTCGGATACTGCTCATAAGGACTTCGGCAAAACAAAAATTGCCTTTGACATCTGCTGGGTTGCGGCAGCGGCTGCGCTCTCGATGTTATTCTTCGGTAAAATTGTCGGTATCAGAGAGGGTACGCTCATAGCCGCACTGCTGACAGGAGTTGTAGTAAATCTGATAAAAAAGCCGCTTGACAAGCCTTTAAATTCCTTTATGGAAAAATAAGAAATTATATTGCTCTGCCTTTTGCGGCAGGGCAATTTTTGCTTTACTTTATTGGTTGATTGTGGTACAATATACAATGTATGATTATATATAATAATGTATTATGGAGGTAATCAAATGGGTTTAACAATCGCTCAAAAGATTATTAAAGAGCACATCGTTGACGGCACAATGACAGTCGGCAGCGACATTGGTCTCAGAATTGACCAGACTCTCACTCAGGACGCAACAGGTACTATGGCGTATCTCGAGTTCGAGGCTATCGGAGTTCCGAGAGTTAAGACAGAGAAAAGCGTAGCTTACATAGACCACAACACCCTGCAGACAGGCTTTGAGAATGCCGACGACCACCGCTTTATACAGTCGGTGTGCAAGAGGCACGGCATCTACTTCTCAAGACCCGGCAACGGTATCTGTCATCAGGTTCACCTTGAACGCTTCGGCAAGCCCGGCAAGACCTTAATCGGCTCCGACAGCCACACCCCCACAGGCGGCGGCATCGGTATGCTCGCAATCGGCGCAGGCGGACTTGACGTAGCTGTAGCTATGGGCGGCGGCGCTTACTATATCACAATGCCTAAAATGGTTAAGGTTGAGCTCACAGGCAAGCTCAGACCCTGGGTTTCCGCTAAGGATATCATTCTCAAGGTGCTTGAGATTATGTCCGTTAAGGGCGGCGTAGGCAAGATTGTAGAGTACGCGGGCGAAGGCGTCAAGACGCTTTCAGTTCCCGAGAGAGCTACTATCACAAATATGGGCGCAGAGCTCGGCGCGACAACCTCTATCTTCCCCTCCGACGAAATCACACGCGAGTTTTTAAAGGCTCAGGGACGTGAGGAGGATTACACAGAGCTCAAGTCCGACGACGACGCAGAGTACGACGAGATTATCAAGATTAACCTTGACGAGCTCAAGCCTCTTGCGGCTTGTCCTCATTCTCCCGACAACATCAAGTCAATCGAGGAGCTTTCGGGCAAGAAGATTGACCAGGTTTGTATCGGTTCCTGCACAAACTCCTCTTACAGAGATATGATGAAGGTTGCGGCTATCCTCAAGGGCAAGACTGTTGCCGACGGCGTAAGCCTCGCAATTGCTCCCGGAAGCAAGCAGGTTCTCAATATGCTCGCATTAAACGGCGCTCTGGGCGATATGATTGCGGCAGGCGCGAGAATTCTCGAGAGCGCGTGCGGTCCCTGTATCGGTATGGGTCAGTCGCCTAACTCGGGCGGTATCTCGCTGAGAACCTTTAACCGTAACTTTGAGGGTCGTTCGGGCACAGCTGACGGTCAGATTTACCTTGTATCTCCCGAGACTGCCGCGGCTTCGGCGCTCACAGGCGTATTCACAGACCCGACAACTCTCGGCGCAGACGTTGTAATCGAAATGCCCGAGAAGTTCCTCATCAACGATAATATGGTTATCGAGCCCGCTTCCGTTGACGAGATGGACAGCGTTGAGGTGCTCAGAGGTCCCAACATCAAGCCTTATCCCAAGACCTCTCCGCTTTCTGACAGCATCGAGGCTTCCTGCTCGCTCAAGGTCGGCGATAACATCACAACAGACCACATTATGCCCGCGGGTGCGAAAATCCTTCCCCTGCGTTCAAATATCCCGAAAATCTCCGAGCACTGCTTCACAGTTTGCGACAAGGATTTCCCGAACAGAGCAAAGACTCTCGGCTCAAGCGTTGTAGTCGGCGGCGAAAACTACGGTCAGGGCTCTTCACGTGAGCACGCGGCTCTCGCTCCCCTCTACCTCGGCGTTAAGGCTGTGCTTGTAAAGAGCTTCGCGAGAATCCACCGCGCTAACCTCATCAACGCAGGTATCATTCCGCTCACATTCAAGAACGCAGACGATTATGACAAGATTAAGCTCGGCGACCAGCTTGAGCTCCCGAACGTAAAGGCTGAGATTGCCACAGGCGAGAACATCACTCTCGTTAACAAGACAAACGGCGAGACAATCGAGACAGTTTGCGAGCTCACCGACAGAACAAGAGACATTCTTATCGCAGGCGGACTTCTTGACTACACAAAGGAGAACGGTTAAATGCAGAAAATTCAGATGAAAACTCCGCTCGTTGAGATGGACGGAGACGAAATGACAAGAGTAATATGGCAGCAGATAAAGGATATCATCCTGCTTCCGTATATAGATTTAAAGACCGAGTATTATGACCTCGGTCTTAAGGAAAGAGAGAGAACCAAGGATCAGGTTACTCACGACAGCGCGGCAGCGGCTAAGAAGTACGGCGTAGCGGTTAAATGCGCTACAATCACTCCTAACGCGGCCAGAGTTGACGAGTACAATCTGACACAGATGTGGAAGAGCCCGAACGGTACAATCAGAGCGGCGCTCGACGGAACTGTATTCAGAGCTCCGATTCTCGTCAAGGGCGTTACACCCTACATTCCGACCTGGACAAAGCCCATCACCATTGCGCGTCACGCTTACGGCGATGTTTACAAGAACACGGAAATGGTTGTTGAGGGAGGCTCAAAGGCTGAGCTCGTTGTTACAAAGCCCGACGGCACCGTCGAAAAGAGCCTTATCCACGAGTTCAAGGGCGACGGCATTATTCAGGGACTTCACAACCTTGATGACAGTATCAAGTCATTCGCAAGAGCTTGCTTCAACTTCGGTCTTGACACCAAGCAGGACGTTTGGTTCTCGTCAAAGGACACAATCAGCAAGAAGTACGACCACCGCTTCAAGGACATTTTCAGCGAGGTATTCGAAAACGAGTACAAGGAAAAGTTCGAGAAGGCTGGTATCGAATATTTCTATACACTTATCGACGACGCGGTCGCGCGTGTTATACGTTCAAACGGCGGTTACATCTGGGCGTGCAAAAACTATGACGGCGACGTTATGAGCGATATGGTCGCTACAGCCTACGGCTCGCTCGCTATGATGACCTCGGTGCTCGTTAGCCCCGACGGTATCTATGAATACGAAGCTGCTCACGGCACGGTTCAGCGCCATTATTACAAGTACCTCAAGGGTGAGGAAACCTCCACAAACTCCGTTGCTACGCTCTTTGCGTGGTCGGGAGCTCTCAGAAAGAGAGGCGAGCTCGACGGACTTGATGACCTCAAGGACTTCGCCGACAAGCTCGAAAAGGCTGTTATCGATACAATTGAAAGCGGCATTATGACAGGCGACCTCTACCTCATCTCAACTCTTGAGAACAAAAAGAAGGTAAACACCACAGAATTTTTAGAGGCGGTTAACGAAAACCTCAAACAGTTAATGCAGTAAGGCATTGGGGAAAAAGAAGGAAAATATGAATAGGGAAAATATTTCAAAATCGGTTATAAGACGGCTTCCGCGCTACTACCGTTTTCTGACCGAGCTGGAAGAAAAAAACATAGACAGAATCAGCTCAGGCAAGCTCTCGGAGATTATGCGCTCCACCGCAAGTCAGGTCAGACAGGACCTCAACTGCTTCGGCGGCTTCGGTCATCAGGGCTACGGCTACTCTGTCCCAAAGCTCAGAGAGGAAATCGCTAACATTCTCGGTCTCAACCGTCATTACAAGGCTGTGCTCGTGGGCGCAGGTCACATCGGCACGGGAATTGCGGCGCATATGAATTTTGACAAGCTCGGCTATGAGCTTGTCGGAATCTTTGACAACAACGAGGAAATCCTCGGAGCACATATCAACAAGGTTGAGATTATGGATGTTGATAACATCAGCAAATTTTGCAGAGACAACAACGTCAGCGCGGCTTTCCTCTGCGTTCCGAGAAGCGCGGCAAAAAAGACAGTGGACACACTGTACAATGCAGGCGTAAAGTGCTTCTGGAACTTCACCCACTACTTTATCGGCGGCGATTACCCCGACGCAGTGGTTGAAAACGTACATTTAAGCGATATGCTTATGACATTATGCTACAGAATGAATGAGGTCAATGGCGATTATGAACACGAAGATGAGTAAGTATCTAAGCAGAAAAATTAAATTCATCACTGTTTTCGCGATGACGGCTGTCGTATTTATCCACTCCTACAACTTCTCCGACAGCTTCCTTTCCCCCGACACACGAATTGCCGAGGGCTTCAACGGCGCGGCAATGTTCGAATACTTCTTTTCGAACTCGCTGCTGAGATTCGCGGTTCCGATGTTCTTTGCGCTGTCGGGCTTTCTCTTCTTCTTTAACTATCAGAACACATTGAAGGGCTACCTTAAAAAGCTCAAGAAGCGCGCTTACAGCTTGCTTCTGCCCTACGTTATCTGGGTGGTGCTTTCGGGTGCTTTTCTCACGCTGCTCGCTCAGGTTCCGTTCTTTCAGGGACTTGACATAGTTAAGGAAAAAGCATTCGCGCCGACACAGTTCTACTACTACTTTCTCTCCCCCGCTTCGTTCCCGCTGTGGTTCGTTCAGCAGCTGATGATTTTTGTAATCCTCGCTCCGCTGATTTATGTGCTGGTAAAGTACACGCGCGGTATAATCCTCGTTCCGCTCGGAGCGCTGTGGGCGATTGACTTCTGCTACATCATCAACTTCTCGGGTCTGTTCGCGTTCTCGGTAGGTGCGGCGTTCGCAATCTTTGCCAAGTCGCGCAAGTTCACCTGGCACGACAACAGAATGCTGACGGTTGTGTTCAGCTTAATCTGGATTGGTATCAGCCTTGCGCACACGTTTATCGCGGCGCTCGGCGGCAAGGATACATACATAACCGTGATTATGTACGCGCTCTACAAGCTCAATGAGGTTATCGGCGTTATAGCAATGTGGCTGATTTTTGACCACATAGCAAAGCGAATCACCGACAAGAAGGGCTTTATAATTGCAGCTACACACCTTTTCTTTGTGTATGCTATGCACGAGCCTCTGCTCCACCTGTGCTTCCAGACGGCGCTCAAGCAGGGAGCTTCTATCCCCGCTCACATCGCGCTGTTTATCTGTCTGCCAATCTCGGTCGGCGCTGTGTGCATCGGCGTGAGTATGGCGTTCAGAAAGAATTTCCGTAAAGCTCACAAGCTGTTTACAGGCGGCAGGTAATAACCATACATATAAAAAGTCTCAGAGTTTTAAGCTCTGAGACTTTTATCTTTATAGACTGTTTTATCCCGCCTTTTGGGAAGATGAATGTCCCAAAAGGCTGGCGAGAGTTATCTGCCTATTCTTATTTTCTCTAATCCCTTGCACACAAGCAGTATCAGAATAACCGACGGGATATACTTTATTCCCTCGGAAATAGCTCTTGTCCAGAGATAGAACATAAAGCTGTCGCCCTTTCCCACTCCGTAGATGAAGTAGAGCCAGTAACCCGAGAGGAAAACCTCAATAGCAACGGCGTTGATTGTCCAGGAGATAAGCACAGATTTGAGGGAAATATTATTCTTATATAGAAATATTCCCAGAATGAGACCCGTGAGTATTCCGTTCAATGTGAACCCAGGGAAATAACTTCCGCCGCTTGCGGGATTGATAAAGAAGGAGAGCACATCTCCCAAGCCGCCGACCAGAGCCGCGGAAATCGGACCGAAGAGCGCGGCTGCAACTGCAATCGGCAGGAAGTTAATGCTGATTTTCAGAAGATTGCCGAACATCGGCATTGTCGCGTTCGCGAAGATTCCGACGATGATTCTGATTGCCAGAAGCATAGCTGTCGCGGTGAGACCGTACACGCCTTTTAGTTCTTTTGCGGAATTAACAAATTTTGAACCAAATGTTTTCATAACCAAAACCTTTCTATAAGCACCTACCAAAAATAGAAACGGGCTGCACAAAGCAACCCGTTTTCCGCATCAGTAAGCAACAGTGGGATGCGAAGCTTACACCGCAGTTAACACTTTCGTCCCTCTGACAACTCCCCGTTCAGAAGGCACTTCACGCATAAGCTCCTACTCTGTGAACAATGGTATTATACCACATATATTAAATTTGTCAAATGATACCCGCAAAGATAAGCAAAGTGAGCACGAGCGTAGCAACGATAAGCGCAGAAACGCTGAGCAGAATGACAGTGTTCATCACCTTGTTGTCGCTGTCTGCAGACTCTCTCTCAGGCACGAGCTTTGACTTTCTGAGAGCCGTTACAACGCCTTTATAGAGCAGAAGGACAAGTGAAGAGTTGAGTCCTGTCTTAATTGCGTTAAAAGGAATGAGGACTGTCGGGAAAAGGTCGAGCACAGCCTGACGAGGAATTCCCTGATAAATCGGAGTGATGATATAATTCCATAAAAGCATTATAGCTATCATCGAAAGCGAGCCCGCCAGAAGTCCAATAATGGCTCTGGGGAGAGTTTTCCTGCGGTAATATATTACCGAGGAAATGCCGACGAAAACTCCCGAGGCGAGGAAATTCATCAAAAGACCGATGGGTCCCGTGGTGCTGACCGTAACCATCTCAACCAGGCAGACGATAAAAGACATCGCGATACCTGCAATCGGACCGTAGATAAACGCGCCTATTGTCAGGATAACGTCCTTAGGCTCGTAGGTCAGAAATCCGCTGATGTTGGGCAGTCTGATGAAAAAGTCGACTGCGAGTGCGAGAGCCGTGAGCATTGCCAGAGAGCAAATCATTTTTACACGGTCTGTTCTTGTGTTTGTCATAAGTATGACCTCCTTAAAATATTTAGGAGCTGTCAACGGAAAAGCCCTGTTGAAAAATCAACAGGGCTATAATTACAGTATGACTGTATCTTCTACCATCCGGACTATACCGTCGGCGCCTGAATTTCACAGGCTCAGCGTGATAAACACGGTCGCGGGCTTTACCGCCGGTGGGGAATTTCACCCCGCCCCGAAGACAACTTCTTATATTATTATACTCCGATTCTCTAATATGTCAAGTAAATAAAGTAACGGCTGTCATTGCTGACAGCCGATTGTAATAATTATTTAAGATAATCTGTCTCGCCGCCGATAGCTCCGTCAATGCCCTTGAAGCCGCTTGCGCAGCAAACATACACACGCATATTCGCTTTGCCTACGGAACCTGTGGAGAGCGTACCGTTTGTGACGGTCTTTTCGTCGCCAGTGACAGCGTCGATGTACTTTCCGTTGGGGATATTCTTGAATGTACCGGCGCCGCTGATTGTTACGAGCGCAAGGGAATCTGTACCCTCTTCGCTGTCGGTATAACGTCTGATGAATGCCATATCGCCGCTTACGTAGCTGCTGTCGGCTGTGTACTGACCCTTCTGAAGAGCAGGAACCGCGCGTCTGATAGCGTTGAGCTTGCTCAGGTGCTTACAGAGCGGCTGTTCAAGCGTGTCAGCTATATCGCCTGTCGCTGTGAACTTACTGAAATCTGTAGCGCTGACATCGCCCTCGAGGTAGTCGCCGTAATAGGCTCTGCCTGTTTCTTCGAGCGGTGCGTTGGGACCGACATCAATTTTTTCGCCCTTCTTGAACTGAACCTCGGAACCGTAGTATACGCAGGGAATACCGCGGAATGTGAATATCAGGTCAAGGTTCTCTGCCCAAGTCTGTTCGCCGCCCTCAAAACGCGTCTTTTCGTTAGGCTGCTCGGGAGCGTAGTCGTGGGAATCAACATACATAACGGAATAGGAGGAATCGTTATAATACTTATCTCCCGACTTGCCTATGCCAAACGCGCTCTTTGCGCTGCCGAACAAACGGTGCATCTGGAAATCAATGGCGTTCATACCCGAAGCCTTGCTGTGGTCGGGCTCGTGGTACTTGAGGCCCTTGAGGAACGCGTTGTCAGAGGTCGGCTGATTGCTTGTGCCGTCCTCCTCCAGATAATGGTCAAAGGTTATGTTCATATTTGCGTTTACTGACTCGGGGCTTGAATCCCATTCCCACTGGTTAGCCCACTTGGAATTTCTCTCCTTCCAGGTGTAGAACGGCGAGCTCTCCTCGGCATGGTCACGATACCAGACCTGAGTGTAACGCGTGCAGATTTCTCCGTACATATAGAAATTGGGGTTGCCCGCATCCTCTGCGGCGGCAAAAATCTGAGGATTGTACATAAGGTTGAGAGAAACTCTCGGAATATGGCGGACGGTGTCCACACGGAAAGCGTCAACGCCCATTTTGATATATCTGGAATAAGCATCGACCGTGTAGCTCGCCACATCGGGGTTCTCGGTGTTGAGGTCTACGCAGTCGCCCTCAATCTGGCAATACTTACAGGTCCAGTCGTCCCAGTTAAGGCTCTGAAAATAACCCGAATGCCAGTAGTTGTAGGGGTTTTTCTTGTTGCCTGCCTTGGAAACCTTATCCATAGTGTAATCGGTTTTGTCGGGTTTTGAGCCCTTTGAGTTACCGAGATCACCTGGATAGGTTGTGTCCTTCATCAGGTTAAGACGAGCTGCATACTGAGTCTGATCGGGAAGGCTCCAGTACTCGGCAGCGGTCTTTACCCCTGCCATTTCAAGAAGCTCCTTGGTGGGAATCATACTCTCCTTGAGGTTTCCAAGGTCCTTGGTGTAGTCCTTCTCAAACTCGTTGCAGAGATTAGTCTCACCGAAGTTGCCTGTATGATTCCAGACAACGTCCTGAACAATCTTCATACCCTTCGCGTGAGCTGCGTCAATTAAATCCTGATAGGTGAAGTCGCTGCTCTCGTAACGCGGGTCTACCTTGTCGAAGTTCATCGCGTGATAGCCGTGATAATCATAGCCAGAAGCATTCTCGACTACGGGAGTAATCCAGATAGCTGAGAATCCTAGAGCCTTGATATAATCAAGCTTTTCGGCAAGACCCTTGAAGTCGCCTCTCCAGGCAACGTCAGAGTCGGGGTTGCCCGCCTTGCCGTCGTCCCAGCAGTGGACGTTGTTGGAGCTGTCTCCGTCATAAAAACGCGTGGGAATTACAAAGTAAATCGTGTCCTCACGGAAGTCTATGCTGTCCGAAACCTCCTGATTGTCGGGGTTTGAGGAACGCCAGATTCTGTTCTTGTACCACCACTCGCCCGTGTTGCGGGTGAGCTCGCTTGAAAGCTGTTTGCCGTATCTGTCGGTAAACAGCAGGTTGATTTTAGTTACGTCGTCAAAGGTAAAGGTATACCAGTCATCACCCTGTGAGCTGTCCTTCTCCATAGCTACACCGGGATACTCACACTCAATGTTCTGAGGAAGCGAGTTCCAGTAATAGACATACGGCGCAGTGTCCTCTGACTTAAAATGGACGATAATCTTTGTTTCAGTCGGCTGAGTATCTTCCTCCGCCGAAACCGCGTTCAGACTGAAGGCGCAGACTGCACAAAGAATAGCGAGCGAAAGTGCCAGCGATAATATTCTTTTAATCGACATAACTGCCCCCTATCTTATTTGAAAAGAAGGAACTTCTGGATTTCGTTAGCGTCCTGAATTGTAACACTACCGTTGCGGTCGTAGTCCGCTTTCCCGAGGTTAATCGCGTTGTTGTAGTGAGCAAGGTGCATCTGGATTGTTGTAACGTCGTTGATGTTTACAGCGCCGCTGTCGTCCGCGTCACCGTAGAGGATACCCGGAGTTGTGGGAGTTGTCGGGTTAGTCGGTGTGGTCGGATTTGTCGGGTTAGTGTTCTCTGTGATAGTATCAACGCTTGTGTAGGTGTAGGTTCTGCTTACTGTTGTGTTGTAAGAGTTCTGAACATACGCCGTGAAAGTATATGTACCAAGCTGTGTGGGAGTGTAGTTATAAATGTTGTTCTTGGTGTAGTAAGCAATATTCTGGGAATTGTCGGGAGCCTTTACTACAATCTTGTAGAACAGAAGTCCGTTACCTGTGTTGCCGCCGATAGCGTCGGTTGTGAAGGTAATCGCTGTGCCCTTCTTAATCTGTGAAACAGTCTTGAGGGAGTTGGCAAAGCCTCTGATGTACGCGCCCTCGAGCGAGCCCGCGTTCTCAACCGTATAAGTCAGGGAACGTGAATTGGTGTTGCCCGATGAGTCGGTTACGTCAACAGTGATTTTGTATGTGCCCGCAGTGTTGGGAACCCATACGCAGGAAGCGGATGAACTCTCGGAAAGAGTTGCGCCGTTTGCGCTGTACTTGTAGGTGAGGTTTCCGCCCGCAGTAGTCTTGGCTACGGTTGTAAATGTAACGCTTGTGCCTGTGTAGATTGTAGTTTCCTCTAAGTTAGCTGTTAAGGAAGTAATCTTCACGGGAGAAGTTGAATACGGCTCCCATTTGCCTGTGGAGTTGTTATAGATATAGTTGTCACCGGGTAAAGTCATATCACTTGTCTTACCGTCGTCGCCGCCCGGATTGAAGATTACGTTAGCAAAGCTCTTGGGATAGTCATATTCCCAAACGCCGTCGCCCGTGTCTGTCATTTTTTCGCCGGGCCAATTTGTATTCTTGTCACTTTCCGAGTTCCACATATAGCAGTAAACACTTGTCCAGTTCTTGTCGTTCTGACAGAAAACCGAGCCCGCGCCGCCCGAAGGATTGGTGGGGTTAGTGGGATTTGTCGGGTTTGTCGGATTTGTGGGGTCGTCTCCGCCCTGATAATTGCTCCAGGAAACGTCAAACTTGTTGCCTGAGCCGTTGGGCTTTGCAACCTTGCCTACTCCGGTAAATGAGAGGTCGTTTGACTGGTACTCGTTGCTACCCTTGTTAAAGATGATTGAGGTATAATCACCGTTCACATCATAGGACCAGATATCGCCGTCGACCTTTGTCATGGCAATGCCCGGCCAATCTTTGTTTGCGCCTGACGAACCGCCCCACATATAGCAGTAAGGTGTGTCAAAGTGAGTTACGGAGTTATCAAAGTAAACCTTACCTGTAACGGCAGAGGCCGACGCCCCTGCGATTACACAACAGGTTGTGATAACCGCCATTACGAGCATTAAGCTGAGAAACTTTAAAGCCCTTGTTTTCATATAATTTCCTCCTTCTAAAATCTTATTTGTTCAAATTTCAAAACTTCCCATAATAAGATTTATAATCAATATTATTATATCAACAGAGAGGCATTTTAATTTTCTGTATTGGAAAATAAACAGTAGTCAAAATGATGGAATTTTTCAAGATATTTTATAAATTTTGCTAATAATTAACATATTGAGATTTGAACCAATCAGAATTGAAGAAAACTGTACAATTCTGCAACCAAAAAACAAAGGCAAAAGGGGCTCGCCCTCTCGCCTTTCTAAAGTTATTCGATTGGTTTATTCTTTATTTTATCCCAGTAAGCCTTGAATGACTGCTCGTTCTTGTTATCGCCGTATTCGTAATAAGTGACGTCCTTCAGCATATCGGGAAGATACTGCTGCTCGATATAATGATTGGGATAGCTATGTGGATAACGGTAAAATTGTCCCTTATTAGGATTATCCTCACCGTCAAAGTGCTTGTTCTGAAGCTGTCGCGGAATGGGTCCTCCCTTGCCCGCTCTGACGTCGGAAATCGCCCTGTCGATAGCCGTAATACCAGATATCGATTTAGGCGCGTTGCATACCATAATAACCGCGTCAGCAAGCGGAATTCGGGCTTCGGGGAGACCGACCTTCATAGCCATTTCAACGCAGGCGTTGACAATAGGCAAAAGCTGAGGATAAGCAAGCCCGACGTCCTCTGAAGCACAGACCATAAGTCTGCGGCAAGCAGATGGCAAGTCGCCTGCCTCAAGAAGTCTTGCGAGATAATGAATAGCGGCGTCAGCGTCGGAACCGCGCATACTCTTCTGATAAGCAGAGACGATGTCATAGTGCTCGTCGCCGTCACGGTCATAGCGCATAGACGATTTCTGAGTAAGCTCATCGACTGTGGAATACTCTACCACCCTCTTGCCGTCCTTTTCGGGAGAAGCGATAACGGAGAGCTCCACGGCGTTCATAGCCTTGCGGACGTCGCCGCCGCACGAGGTCGCGATGTGTGTAACGCTCTCGTCCTCGATTTCAATCTCCACGTCCATTTCCTCGGCAAGGTAGTCAATACCTCTGAGCACCGCCTTTTCGATTTCCTTAGGCGGAACGCTTTTGAACTCAAAAACAGTGCTTCGCGAGAGAATTGCGTTGTAGACGTAGAAGTACGGATTCTCGGTGGTTGAGGCTATGAGGGTGATTTTGCCGTTCTCGATGTATTCGAGCAGAGTTTGCTGCTGCTTCTTGTTGAAATACTGGATTTCGTCGAGATAGAGCAGAACTCCGTTAAGCCCCATAAGTGTGTCGGTTGAGGCAAAAACCTCCTTTATATCGGCTGTCGAGGCTGTTGTGCCGTTGAGCTTCTTGAAGGTTTTGTTAGTGATATTAGCGATATAGTTCGCGAGCGTCGTCTTGCCTACGCCCGAGGGACCGTAGAAAATAAGGTTGGGTATTTCGCCGCTCTCAATAATCCTGCGAAGCGGCTTATTCTTTCCGAGCAGATGCTTCTGCCCTACTATGTCGTCGAGCGTCCGAGGACGCAGTCTGTCGGCAAGCGGAGCGGACATATAAAAACCTCCTTAAACTTATGTTGCAAAAAGTACCGATGGGTACTCTCTCCCGCCTTTTGGTACGTCGTTTTCCCAAGTGTTCATCAACAGCGGAAAAAAGAAGTTTCCAATAAGTCAAAAAAGGGCAGAATTAACTGCCCTTTCGATTATTCATAGAGAGGATACTTAGCGCAGATTTCCTCAACGCCTGCTCTTACCTTGTCGGCATTAGCCTCGAAGTCCTTGAGAACAAGTGTGATGTACTCGGCGATTTTATCCATATCATCCTCTTTGAGACCTCTTGTTGTAACGGCAGCTGTACCGATACGAACACCTGAGGTTACGAACGGAGAAAGCGGTTCGTTGGGGATTGTGTTCTTATTAACAGTGATATAGCACTCGTCAAGGCGAGCCTCAAGCTCCTTGCCTGTAACGCCTGTGCCGCGTAAATCCATAAGTAATACGTGGTTGTCTGTACCGCCCGAAACGAGCTTGCAGCCGCGCTTTACGAGACCGTCGGCAAGCGCCTTGCAGTTCTTGACAATCTGAGCAGCGTATTCCTTGAACTCAGGCTTCATAGCCTCACCGAAGCAAACAGCCTTAGCGGCGATTGTGTGCATTAAGGGACCGCCCTGAGTACCGGGGAATACAGCCTTGTTGATGTCCTTTGCGTACTTTTCCTTCATAAGGATAAGACCGCCGCGGGGACCTCTGAGAGTTTTATGAGTTGTAGTAGTAACAAAATCACAGTAAGGAACAGGATTGGGATGCGCGCCGCCTGCTACAAGACCTGCGATGTGAGCCATATCTACCATAAGGTAAGCGCCGACCTCGTCAGCGATTTCACGCAGACGCTTGAAGTCGATAACTCTGGGATATGCGCTTGCACCCGCAACGATGAGCTTGGGCTTGCACTCCTTGGCGGTTTCGAGAACCTTGTCGTAATCGATGTAGTGAGTCTCGGGGTCAACGCCGTAAGCGACAAAGTTGAAGTATTTACCCGAAATATTTACAGGTGAGCCGTGTGTGAGGTGACCGCCCTCGTTGAGGTTCATACCCATAACGGTATCACCGGGCTCGAGCATAGCGAAGTAAACCGCTGTGTTTGCCTGAGCGCCCGAGTGAGGCTGAACGTTACAAGCCTCGGCTCCGAAGAGCTTGCAGGCTCTCTCACGAGCGATATCCTCGACAACGTCTACGCACTGGCAGCCGCCGTAGTAGCGCTTGCCCGGGAGACCCTCGGCGTATTTGTTGGTAAGCACTGAACCCATAGCCGCCATAACAGGCTCGCTGACGATATTTTCGCTGGCGATAAGCTCGAGGTTTCTTCTCTGACGGGCAAGCTCGTCCGCCATAGCGTTACCGATTTCGGGATCGTACTGCTTTAACATCTCGATATTCTGCATTTCCTTCATTTTGATACTCCTTTATTATTTACTGACACGGCTGTCAAAATGACGAGCCTTTATGTATACAGCAAGGATTGCTCCGCCGCTGTTTCTATCAATCTGTACATATCCTCAAGCGTTGATACCTTGCCCGCTTCGTTCCGAAGCTTTGCTGCTCCCTTGAAGCCCTTGAGGTACCAAGCAAGCTGCTTTCGGGACTGGAGCATACCCATATGCTCGCCCTTGTACTTTACAACAAGCTCGATATGCTTTCGCATTATTTCGAGCTTTTCCTCGCTTGAGGGCAATTCGGTTATAATTCCTTTTTCGAAATAATCGTTAAGCTGTCTGAATATCCACGGAGAACCGAGCGCCGCTCTGCCAATCATAACAGCGTCACAGCCTGTGGTGTCAAACATCTTCTCGGCTGACCTTATATCACGCACGTCGCCGTTGCCGATGACGGGGATTTGCACAGCCTGTCTGACCGCTTTAATAATCTCGAGGTCACATTGACCCGAGTAATACTGCTCGCGCGTTCTGCCGTGAACGATAACCGCGTCGCAGCCGTTATCCTCACAGATTTTCGCGACCTCCACGGCGTTTACCGAATTCTTATCAAAGCCCTTGCGGATTTTGACGGTAACGGGAACACTGACGGAATCCTTGACCGCTCTGACAATCTCGCCGCAGAGCTTCGGGTTCTTCATAAGCGCAGAACCTGAGCCGTTGTTAGCGATTTTCGGAGCAGGACAACCCATATTGATGTCAATGATATCCGCTCCAGCCTCAACAGCAAGCTTCGCGGACGAAGCTATGATATCGGGTTCGTTGCCGAAGAGCTGAATACCGCACGGATGCTCGTCTGAGCTAAGCTCCATAAGCTCCATACTCTTCTTGTCTCCGAAGCTGAGCGCCTTTGCGGAAACCATCTCCGTTTCGCGGTAGCCCGCGCCGAAGCCTGTGCACACCTGACGGAACGCCATATCGGTTATCCCAGCCAGAGGCGCAAGAAAGAACCTTGAGCGGATTTCGACGTTACCGATTTTCATCGGCGTGTGTCCTTATTATAATAAGCGCTTCTGTTGCGGTTATTATAATACTCGTCGTTCAAGAGACGCTTCTGACCCGTTATCTTGTCGCCGTCGTCGTAGCGCTGCTTTCCTCCGCCGCCGTAATAATGAGTCTTGTTGCTGATTATAACAATCAGAACCGTCAGCAAGCCGACGATAACGCAAGCCCAGCTCACAATGCCGTAGGTCATATCGGCGTTCTTGTCGGACTTTTTGCGTGCAGCCGTGGGACTGGGCGTGGTCTCAGCCTCGGGAAGGTTAGACAAGTCGTTGTCAAGCACGGCAAAGGTGTCCTGTGTCTCCTGAGACTCTGTCTCATAGGTCGCCTGTGTCTCCTGTGTCGCCTGAGTTTCGGGCTGGGTTTCCTCGGTCTCGGGCTGAGTTTCCTCAGTCTCGGGTTCGGTTTCCTCAGTCTCGGGCTCAGTGTCCTCGGTCTGCTCTGTTTCGGGCTCTGTTTCGGCAGACGACTCCTCGTACTGGGATTCAGACGCAGAGGAGCTCTCGTCCTCGACGGCAAACACGCCGACTGTTGAGAACGAGAGGATAAGAGCTATGAAACCAAAAGCAAATAACCTTTTTAACTTCATAAAAACCTCGCCTTTACAAGTCCGAAAATAAGTTAAAATACAACTTAACTTACATATTATAGCAAATTAGATATTATTTTGCAATACTTGGGCGAGAGCTTTACCTAATAAATTTCCCGAATAGACCGCTTCATCGAGGGTATTTGAGTCGGTTCCGACCTCGATAAGCAGTGAACCAGTGTTGACGTTCATATTATAAACGAAGTCGCCGAAGTTGAGCGGACGCGTCATTTGAGGAAAATTATCCTCGCAGTTTTTCTGGAGCTTGAGGGCAAAGCGCAGGTTCTTTTCCCAATCGGGAAAGCCGTAGGAGCCGTCCTCGTCGTAACCCGACATTATCATAATCTGCGCTCCCTTTTTACCGTTATATGTAAAGGTCGGCTTAACCTTGTAGTCATCGGCACCGATTGAATCCCTGTGGATATCGAGCGTGACCTTGATTTTGGGATACTTTTTAATATAAGAATTGACCGTCACAATACTCCTGTCGTAGCTTCCGTTATAGGTTGTATCGTGGACGGTGGTGTCGTGGATAACTCCTATTCCCGCCTGTCTCAGCTGCTCTGCGATTGCCTCGCCGACCTGTGTGACGTTGTAGCGCTCATCCGAGGTTCTGGGGTAATAGTCGGAGTAATAATAACCCACGTCACGGTCAAGATAGCTTTCCGAGGTGTGGGTGTGATAAATAAGCACCTGAACATCATCGGATTTTTCAAGCTTGAAGCCGAGCTTAGAATTAAGCTCCGAGCCTATATCAAACGGGAACGAAGTCGTGTTCCTGACCATAAAATTGTCGTAACTCTCCCCTCCGTCGTCAATAGTTCTGCTGTAGACGGGATATTTCACCGCGTCGCCGTGGTCAGCTTCGCTGTTATAGTAATCTGATGAAAAGGTTGTTGAGGTTTTCTCGACGTTAATTACCTGTTTCTTTTCTTTGGGCGTTTGTTCCTTAGCTTTTTCAGTCGCTTCGGTCGGGCTTTTTGCGGTTATGTTTCCCTTAGACATAGTCATTGCCGCTGCCATAAGCGCGGTGTTTTCGTTAGTGACAAAACCCGAGGCTCGCAGTCCGACACACCAGACGGCAAGCCCGACAAGGGTTAATGAAACAAGAGAAACGCAAATCTTTTTTATTCTTCCAATGAGCATAGTACCACCTGTATTTCACATCTTTTTATAATAATATGTGGAAACACAAAGGATTATGAGCTAAATCAACCTTTCCAGAACATCCATATCGACGTTTTCCTGAAGCGCAAAGTTGATACAAAGGGAGATAAATCTGCTGGCTCGGTCGATGAGTAAATCGATTTCCTTCGGGGTGACAACCATAGAGCGGTTCTGAGGTGTGAGAACGTTTTTCAGCTCCTCGAAGGTCTTGGGGTCATCGACGTGCAGAGCGTCGCAAACAAGCGTTAAAGCGTCAACGACAGTCGGAACTCCGACGGCAATAACGGGAACTCCGACGGTGTCTCTGCTGATTTTCTTCCTGTGGTTCTGAACTCCCGAGCCCGGGGAAATGCCCGTGTCGCTGATTTGAACGGTACAGCCCAGACGGTTAAGTCTGCGCGAGGCAAGCGCGTCAATCACAATCACAACACTTGGTCGGAGCTTTTTGACTATACTCTCGATATACTCAAAGGTCTCGATTCCAGTCTGACCTGTCACACCAGTACTCAGAGCCGCGACAGGTCTCAGGCTGTCAAGTCCCGTACTTCTGGCAAGCTCACCCGTAATATGACGCGTCGCGAGAACTCTGGAAACGCTCTTGGGACCGAGCGCGTCGGGAGTAATATCAATATTACCGAGACCGCAGACGAGCGCAAGTCCGTTCACAGGCAGAAGCCGTCTGATTTCCCTACCGACAGTCTCGATTCTGCCGTCGGTCGCAAGGATATTATCGGTCATTGCGGGCACATCAACCGTAATATATGTGCCCTGTTCCTTGTGAAGCTTGACGCTTGCGGCGTGGGTCTTGACCCTCAGACGCGAAATATCCATTCCGTTTTCCCTGCGGGAACGGTACTCAATCCCGCCGACTTCATCTCCCGCAAGCTCTCTTGCCTCAACGGCAAGGTCAGTACGCAGCTCCATAGCATCATTCCTATCAAAAATGTACTCTCACTGCTTATTCTGTCCCCTGAAAATCTGATTATTCGGTGTCATTTTTTGGGGCTTTACATTATTGTTCAAAATTGTTATAATGATGGGTATGAAAAAGATAGCTTTAATTCTGACATCAATAATCTTAATATTCAGCTTCTCGGCTTTCTCGGCAAACGCTGCCGACGTGAGCCTGTTTTCCGCGTCCGAAAACGAAGCGACAGAGCCGCAGACAGAACCCGAGAACGATTCTCTCCCCACTTACTACAGTTCGGCAGACCTCGGCTACACAACCGCGGTCAAAACTCAGACGGGAGATTTGTGCTGGGTGTATTCGTCGCTCGCTTCGTTCGAGACATTCATCATCAAGAACCGTTCATTCTACGGTTATCTGAGCGTAGACGCGCTCGACAACTGGGGCACAATCCACGAGGACGGCGAAGGCTGGCAGCGCAACTCCAAGGAATCGGGCTACACCTATATTCCAATCGGAAACTTCATAAGCTGGAACGGTCCGAGAGCGCTTTTTGACAACTCGCTCCGTTACGGCACGACAAAGCTCAGATACATAAATCGAAGCGACACAGAACAAATAAAGCGCGACATTATGGAGAGCGGCGCTGTTACGGCAAACCTCAACTACAAGTCGGAAGCCTCAAGCCTTGACAGAACCTCTTACTTTCTCCCTGATATCGGCTCTTCGATTTCGGGTCATTCCGTATCGGTAGTCGGCTGGGACGACAACTACAGCAAGGATAAGTTTGACGGCACGTATCAGCCCGAAAACGACGGAGCGTGGCTTTGCAAGAACAGCTGGGGCAACAACAACTCCATCGGCGGCTACCTGTGGATTTCTTATGAGGATTTCTACCTGTTCAACGACGATTTTCTTGCTCCGAGCTTCACGGTGCTTGACCTGCATAAAATCGAGAAAACCGACAGCGTATACCAGAACGAGGAATACGGCGCTACCTACGAGTTCAACTATATCGATGAGGATAAGGTAACATATTTCAATGTTTTTGACTTCTCGGAGAAAGGCGATATTCTCGACAAGGTTGTGTTCGAGAGCACTTGTGTCGGCGCGGATTATGAAGTATTCTTTGTACCCGTAGGCGAAGATGAAAAGCCCGTCACCGACCGCGAACAGTGGCAGAGCCTCGGCAGCGGCAAAGTTGACTATTCGGGCTACATCTGCCACGACTTCGACAAGCTTACCGTAGCGCCCGTAAAGGCGGCTATTGCGGTTGAGATTGACAGCTCAAATACGGATGCAAAGAACGGAATCGGCGTCAGCGAGTGGCTGAGAAACAAGAACACAAAAAATATGATTTTCATAGACACATGCAAGAGCGGCAAGTCGTTTATCGAGAGTAGCGCGGGACTTGTTGATGTGCGTGATTATTACACAGATACACTTAACGATGAAATCGGCGGTACTCTCGTAATCAAGGCGATTGCGACAGGACGCGGCGACGTGAACCTCGACGGAGTTGAGGATATCAACGACGTTACGCTTATTCAGCAGTACATTGCTAAATTTGACGTAAAATTCACAGACAAGCAAAAGGCGATTGCGGATGTCAACGGAGACGGCGTTGTGAATATCAACGACGCTACCGCGATTCAGATTGACCTTTTGTAATGAGGTGAAATATGGATAAATACTGGAACATATGGATTGACGCTCTGATTAATATCGGAGAGGCTGTGCTGATTCTCTTAATCGGATTCTTAATCACGATTATCATCACCAAGCTGTTTGTGAAGGGTATGCAAAAAACTCAGGTCGACCCTTCCCTAATCAACTTTTTCAAGCGCGTAATCAGAATTGTCTGCTACGTTATAATTATCATCAGCGCGCTTTCACAGCTCGGTATTTCCACAACGGGTATTATCGCGAGCTTCTCGGCAGTTGCCGCAGCTTTTGCGCTGGCGCTCAAGGACAGTCTGTCGGATATCGCGAGCGGCGTTGTGATTCTCTTTACACGTCCGTTTGTCACAGACGACTTTATCGAGTTTGACTCGCATAAGGGCTTTGTTGAAAGAATTGACCTTATGCACACATATATCCGCACCTACGACGACACAAACGTCGTTATCCCGAACAGCAACATCACAACAACCAAGGTCACGAACTACACCAAAAACCCCGAAATCCGCGTTCAGGTGCAAATTCCTATCCCCTATGAAACCGACTTTGACAGGGTAAAGGAGATTGTGCTTTCAGTTGTCCGCAGAACCGACAACGTCATCCTTGATGTTGAGAAGTTCACACCTCAGGTAAGGCTCGAGAGATACCTCGACAGCTCGGTTGAGGTGGTCTCAAGGTGCTGGACGAAGTTTGAGAATTACTGGAAGGTATATTACTTCCTGACCGAGAGCATAAAAAAAGAGCTCGAGAAAAACGATATTCTGATACCGTTCAACCAGCTCGATGTTCACATTATTGATAAGAAATAACCGAACGGCTGTCAGAAAAGGCAGCCGTTTTACAATTCAAGTTCATTTATTATTTCGTCAGCCCTCTGTCTTACCTCGGGGCTGATTTTCTTTTCCGTACCGTAGGAGCGGTTTATGTCCTTGCTCACGAACACACGCGAGAACCAGAACTGAACCCACGAAAACGGCAGAAGAAAAGGAAATTTATGCAGATAAAAATAGATATTTTTCATCTGAGAATAAGGTCTGAAAATATGCCTGAGAACTCCCGAAGCCGAGGAGTCGCCGACAGGCGTGAGTGCTTCGTGGAATTCGCTGTCGCCGAAGGTCGAGCAGTAAAGAACAAACTCGCCGAAGCTGTCAAAATCCTCAAGCTTCCCCGAGAACCAATCCTCTGCGGTTGAGGTGATTTTCTCGTGTGTTTTCAAGAGACCGAGCTCTGTCAGCTGTTCCTTGATATAGCTGTAGTCGAGGTTCGGAAAAGCCCTGTTATACACATAGAAATCGAGTATCATTCGAATACCGATACCGCCGTTTTTGATGTGCTTTGACGCGTGGTACAGCATATAGACGTAGAAATCCTCGGGAGAGAACTCATAGGAACAGTTGTAGTCGTCCCTCGGCTTTACCATATCCCAGATTTTGTCATAATAGCCCTTCTGGTCACGGTCAATGACGAAATGCACCTCGACAAAAATCAAGTCCTTCGTGAACGCAAGCTCATTTGCGGAGCGCATTTTATTCTCGGTAAAGCCGCATTCCTCAAAACAGGCACGGATTTTCTTGTACATCTTACGCTCGCAGAAGATGTCTACATCATTCATTGAGCGGAAGTCTGTCTGAGGATAGTAATGCTTCATAAAGTAGCCCTTCAGGGGAATGTTGCGGATTTTGTTTTCCTCAAACTTTTGAATAACCTTTTCAATATCGAAAATCTGAGACGTTTCCTTGAGTATTTCGAAACGGCGCTCGTTTTCCATAACGTTATAGACCGTCTTTGGCGGTTTTACGTTCACCTTGTCGAAGGTGTAGGCGATGATGTTCGCCACACCGTTTCGCTGTGAGTTACGGCAAACAAGCTCCCAGTCAAAATCGGCGGGGAGCTTTGGCGGTTTCTCGGAATTGATGACCGAGGCTATGAGCTTTATATAGTTTATGTAAAGCTGTTTTTTACTCTCGGAGAGCTTAATCGCCATGTCGGATTTCCTTTACGATAATCTTTTTATCCTCAATTCTTACTTCCTTGTTGCAGACCTCGTTCGCCGCTTTTTTGTGGGAAATAAGTATACAGGTTTTGTTCTTGAGGTTCTCGATATTTCTCAAAAGTCTGATTTCAGTGGCTTCGTCGAGCGCAGAGGTCGCCTCGTCGAGGATAATCATCGGAGCGTTGCAGAGAATTGCTCTGGCAATCGCCACACGCTGAACCTGACCCTCGGAAAGACCCATTCCCTTTTCGCCGAGAACGGTGTTGAGACCCTCGGGCAGCTCCTCGATAAAGTCTGCGCAGGCAATCTTTGCCGCCGCCATAATCTCTTCGTCGGAAGCGTCGGGTCGTACAAAGGAGATGTTCTCTCTGATTGTGCCCGAAAGCAGGAAGTTGCCCTGAGGAACATACGCAAACATACAGCGAGTGTTGCGGTCGGCGTAGACCTTGCCGCCGTCGTTGAGCTTGAAGTAGATTTCACCCTTCTTTACAGGGAAAACGTCGAGCAGAAGCTTTGTCAGCGTGCTCTTGCCGATTCCCGAAATACCCGTAATAACGACGAAATCGCCCTTTTTGATACTGAGGCTTGTGTCCTCGAGAACGGTATCGCGGTCATAGGCAAAGGTGATATTCTCGAACTCTACGGAGCTGAGCTCAGAGTAGAGCTTTTCATTGTCGATTTTTTCGTTGTCATCGTATTCGTGCTCGTCGGGGAATTCCTCAATCTCGATAATTCTCTCGGCGGAAGCGAGCGCCTGATAATACTGCGGAACTACCGATGTAAGTCCCTGAACGGGCGTCTGAATCTGGGAAACAAGCGCCAGAATTTCGGTCAGAATACCGTAGGTAATCGCGCCCGAAAGAATCATAAACGAACCCCATACAAGTCCGTACATATAGCCGAGCGTGAACACAACCGAAAAGCCGAGCGACGCGCCGATAGAGATGTAATTGCGCTTTCTTCTGATTCTGAAATTATTCATCTGGAGCTTGTCGCTCTCGTCTGTAATTCTCTTGTAACGGTTGAAAACCTTGATAACAAGCAGGCTTGCAAGTGATTCCTGCATAAAGCTGCGTGTCTTGCCGTCGCTCTCCTGTGCCCTCTTGTGCATATTCTTGAGCTTACCCTTGAAGAGCAGCAGGAAGGTCATAACAATCGCGCCGCCGATTACGAACACAATCGCAAAGCGCCAGTCAATCGAGAACAGAATTATCAGAATACCGACAAGCTTTACAAGGAAGTAAATCACATTCGGAATGATGTTTACTATCGCTCCCGTGATTACGCCTATATCACTCGTCAGTCGGTTCATCAGCTCGCCTGTGTGGAACGATGTGACCTTTGCGTAGTCCTTCTTTATCATCGTTTCGAACAGCTTAGACTTGAGCGCAATCTCAAGCTTTGCGTTCGCGTTGAATGACATTACGTTATTGAAAACACCCATTCCAATCTGCGTCATGGTGAGCGCAAGCAGAGCCACCGCGTAGATGATAACCTTGTTCATATCCCTGTCGTACGCCGCGGAATCAACAATTCCGCGCGCGAGCTGAGCCATCGCAACGCCCGCATAAGCGATTAACGCGGAGAGAATTCCGAGCAGAACGACATAACCAAGCTGGGCTTTTGTATTACGCAAAATCCATGCAGTGGTTTTCTTATCAAAGTTTCTTATTTCCTTAAGATAGGATTTTGAAAATCTCTTATTATCTTCCAATCTAATCGTCCTTATTTATCCTTTTTGAAAGACCCGCGCGCGTTCTGCGGTAAACGAGTCTTAACGGTCTTGTGTAATACCTGTAATTGCAGTAAAAGCGGTAACGCATTGAGGTGACCGAGCGCATACTGCCCTTGTGGTAATAGTTCGTTACAACGCCGATGATATCCTCATCGCGGATACCGTATTCGCGTTCGATATTATTGTCGCCGAGCATAACATAGGAGCCGTCCTTCTTAAAGCCCACAACCCTGTGGACGATATAACGGTCGGTTTCACGGCGATAGTACAGCGCAACGTCGAAAAGGTGAAGTCTGCCCTTTGGCTTTGACAGGATAATCATATCCTTGCCGCCGTCGAGCATAGGCTCCATGCTCCTGCCGTTCGGCACAAAGGAGACGGGCTTTCCTCTGTCGAGCTGTTCCTTCATTATCGGAATCAGTTCCTTTAAATCAAGCTGCTTATTCAAGTATACCGGCGTCCTTAACCTTGCCGATAAATTTCTTGACGTCCGCCTCGGCAACCTCGCGCTCGACGTCATATTCCTCTAACAGCTTTTTAACGAGGTCGCTTTCCTCGCAGCCCTTCTGGAGCATTTCAAAGAGCATAGCGCCGCTCTCGTTGACGTTTACAAGTCCGCTGAAATCGACTACAGCCGAGCCTACAGGGACAATTACATATGAATCGGAAATTTTCCTGAGTAAAAAGTCGGATTTAGCTTTCATAATCCCAAAATACCTCCATTATAAAGTACAGATACATTATATATCACTGCGACAAAAAAAGCAACCTGAAAAGGCTGCTTTTAGTTGATGTTATTCAAAATCTATCCTGTTTGCAAGCTTCAGCTGAATTGTGGTAGCGTCTCTGAGGTTTACAACGTTGTCGCGGTTCGCGTCAGCGTTGTTCTCCTGACCGTAGTAGGTGAAGTCTGCTAACCCGAGCAGATAAAGCTGGACAAAGGTGACGTCGTTGATATTCACCTTTCCGTTGCCGTCAGCGTCGCCTATGTTTGACTTCGCGTTCATATTAAGGAAATTGCTGTAAGCATAATCAGCCGCGTAGGTGCCGCTCTGACACTCGACAGTGAGCTGTCCGCCCTCTAGTCCTCTGGGATAAAAAGCGTAGGCGCCTATGCTTTTGAGAGACGCGGGAAGCGAAATCGTTGTAAGCTGATTCTCGCCGTAGAAAGCCTTCTCGCCTATCTTAAGAATGCCGTCAGGCAATGTTACGCTCGAAAGACTCTTACACTCGTTGAAAGCGAGACTTCCGATTTCCGTTACGCTTTGAGGCAAGACGATTGCGGAAACACCGCTCTGCGAGAACGCGTAGTCACCGATTTTCTCAAGACCGTCGGGGAGCGAAACAGAAGAAAGCTCTGTGCAGCCCGAGAAGCATCCGTAAGGAATGGTCTTAATCTGAGAAGAGCTCAGGTCTGCTGACGAAAGCGTTGTACAGCCGCTGAATGCCATGGTTCCGATAAATGTGAGCGTCGAAGGAAAAGCTACGCTTTCAAGACTGCTGCAGTTGTAAAACGCGAAGTTTCCGATACTCTCATAGCCATCCGGAATTACTATTGACGAAGGCTCAGTCTCGCAGTTTTCGATAAAGTCCTCTGCTATTCCCGTAACGGGTTTACCATATGCCGTTGTCGGCGGAGTGACAGTTGCTTCCGTGCCGCGATATCCGCCGAGCAGATAGCCGTCGCCGTTGATAGCGAGCTTGAAGTCGCCGAAGTACACGTATGTCGTGGCGAAGCAATTCACGCACGAAAGCACAAGCAGACATAACGCCGCAGTTATTGAGATTATTCTTTTCATAACGATAACCTCCGTTTATTTTCTGAGTTTACGTTTAATTTTCTGGAGAATGTTGTCCACATTCTTGGGTGTGGTGCCGAGTTCCTCGGCGATTTCTTTATAAGAATATCCGCGCGCGTACATTGAGAAAATCTTTCTCTCATCCGTGCTGAGCTGTCTTTGAATATGCTCGAGCATTGTTTTGAGGTATTCCTTCTCGAGCACATAGTCCTCGAGATTTTCGCTCTCAACCTCAGATTCGGAGAGATTGTCCATCGGAACAAGCCTGTCCTTGGGCACGCTGCTTTTCTGATTTTCCTTTTTAACGATATCGCTGAAACGGTTCTTGGCGCATTTTACGGCGTAGGTTTTGAAGGACGCGGAGCCCTCCTCATAGGTCTTGCAGGCGATAAGAAACGCAAGCAGCCCTTCCTGCGCAAAGTCCTGGATATCATAGCCGTCACTCGTGTAATTCGACGCTATCGAGTAAATCAGCTTGATATATCGGAGCGTGATTTCCTCGAACGCCGCTTCGTCGCCTTTCTTTGAGAGTGCCGCGAGCGTTGAGTCATTAAGCGCGCTGTAATTGGTTTTGCCCAAGCAAACACCACCTTTGAATTTGGCTTACATTTAAATATAACACATTATCTTCAATTTGTCAAAACTACTGATTTTGCGAATAAAAAACAGGAAATTTTGTGAAATTCCTATTGCAAAAACATTTGTTCATATGATATAATACACCTAATAACATAGGACTTGAGGGGTGAAACTATGGTTGTAAAGTGCAAAAGCTTCGGGCTGTTCGGTATAGACTGCTATCCCGTCGACGTTGAGGTCGCTATTTCGCGCGGAAACGCGCTGTTTGATATGGTCGGACTTCCCGACGCGGCGGTCAAGGAAAGCAAGGACAGGGTGAGAACCGCGTTCAAGAACTGCGGTTTTGAGTTCCCTGTGTCAAGAATCACGGTAAATCTTGCCCCTGCCGACACCAAAAAGGAAGGTCCCATTTACGATTTGCCGATATTTATGGCTCTGCTAAAGGCTACAGGAAGCCTTGACGCAGATTACCGCGACTGCGCCTTCCTCGGTGAGCTGAGCCTTTCGGGCGAGGTAAGACCGATTAACGGCGTTTTGCCTATGGTTATCAAAGCGCGTGAGCTGGGGATTAAAAGGTTATTTGTTCCTGCTGCGAACGCTTTTGAGGGTGCAGTGGTAAAAGGAATCGACGTCTACCCTGTCTCGAGCGTTTATCAGCTCTATATGCACTTCAAGGAAGTTGAGCTTATCGCTCCCGCAGTATACAACGAAGATTTCACTGTAGAAAACGATATCCCTGATTTCTCTCAGGTTAAGGGTCAGTACGAGGTCAAGCGCGCGCTCGAAATTGCCGCAGCAGGCGGTCACAATGTGCTTATGATTGGACCACCAGGTTCGGGAAAGAGTATGCTCGCTAAGCGAATGAGCGGCATTCTGCCCGATATGACCTTTGACGAAATAATTGAAACAACAAAAATCCACTCAATCGCGGGAACTCTGTCACAGGGTGTTCCGCTGATAAAGACGCGTCCGTTCCGTTCACCCCATCACACGGTGTCACACGTAGCGATGACGGGCGGCGGAAACACTATGATAAAGCCCGGTGAGATTTCTCTTGCTAACA
Source organism: uncultured Eubacteriales bacterium (assembly GCA_900315785.1). GTDB lineage: Bacteria > Bacillota > Clostridia > Oscillospirales > Acutalibacteraceae > Ruminococcoides. The sequence continues at coordinate 928 of ONAL01000012.1, read as the reverse complement.
ACGGTGTGCTCTTTCTCGATGAGCTGCCCGAATTCGGCAGAAAGACAATCGAGGTGCTTCGTCAGCCGCTTGAGGACGGTGTTGTAACCGTGTCGAGAGTTCACGGCAAGTACACTTATCCGTGCAACTTTATGCTGATTGCCGCAATGAACCCGTGCCCCTGCGGCTATTATAATCACCCGACGCGTAAATGCACCTGCTCGGAAAAGAAGATACACACATATCTGAACAGGGTCTCGGGTCCTCTTATAGACCGCTTCGATATTCACATAGAGGTGCCGCCTGTCGAGTATGACGAGCTCGCGGCGAAGGCTAACGAGGAGTGTTCAGCCGATATCAAAAAGCGCGTAAATGCGGCAAGGCATATTCAGACCGAGCGTTTCAAGAACTCAAAAACAACGTGCAACGCAAGGCTTACGGACTCGGAGCTCGAGACCTTCTGTGAGATAACCGATGAAGCTTCACAGCTGTTGAAATCGGCATTTGAAGCTATGAGCCTTTCGGCAAGAGCATACAACAGAATTCTGAAGGTGGCAAGGACTATTGCTGACCTTGACAACAGCGAAAGGATTGAAATCCAGCACATAGCCGAAGCGATTCAGTACCGCTCTCTTGACCGAAAATACTGGAATAAAATCTAGAAATCCATAAAGAAACAGACAGGCGTGAACCTCAATATCATTTAGTTAAGAAACAAGACACTCACGAAAAGTGGGTGCCTTGTTTTTTTTGAAACATTTTTAAGAAATTTTTAATAAAAGGCTTGACAAAACAGCAAAAGTGTGCGGCGAATTTTGTTTGCAAAACAAAATTCGCCCTTGTAATTAGGAGTAAAATCCAATCTTAATTACAAGGAGCACAACATAATGAAACAAATTAAAAGAATAAAAGCTGCATTAAACAAAAGCATCAAAGCGATTTGTCAATC